>NZ_JAVDUA010000011.1:0-173305 GCF_031456105.1 Pseudomonas sp. BE134
ATCAATCACGCGAACGAGGTGATCCTCAGGGATTAAATCCTCCAGCGAAACCGGAAAAAGGCTGGTCTGATCGCGCGCTTGACCTTGGATGTAAGCCATAACAAAGAAAATGCCCCGTATCTTTCGATTACGGGGCATTTTCTTAAACCGCGATGCAGATTGCTAGGTTTTCACACAGTCTGTTTATGTGGGCTTTTTTTTTGGGCGACGACTCAGGGTTACGCCAGTTTCTGGCTGACTCGATGATCGGCAAAAAACGTTTTCCCCTTGCCGATACGGTCAGACGCCTTGGGCATGTTCGCCGCCATGTCCTGCCCCTCGACATACCAGTAGCAGTGACTCACTGCCCGGGTGATGCCGACGTAAGCCAAGCGCAGGATTTCGTCTTTTTGTGCGCTGTCGTACGGCTCGCTGTCGCCGGCCTTGCCGAGTCCCGCCATACGGTAAACCTGGTTCTTGTAGGGGGAACTGGTCAAATGCTGACAATCGCCGAGCAAAAACACTGCGTCAGCCTGCAAGCCTTTGGCGCTGTGGTAGGTCAGCTGTTTGAGACGTCGCGCTTCAAAAGGCAAGCTAGAATCTACATTAACTACAGCTTGAATATGCTGTTCAATCAATAGCTTATCGCTACTTTTTCGATACAGCATCAAGATTGAATCACCCTTTCGGTAATGCTCCATCAAGCGTTGGGCCATGCCCTGATCGTCTCGATCCAGAACGTTGACCGGCAACAACGCTTTAGGCTCGCCGCAGGCTTTGGCTTTCTTGCCCGCGATAGCCGGCGCTGCCCGGACGATATGCTCGGCGGCGTCGATAATGTGCTGATGACTGCGATAATTGTCACTGAGCATGACTTTGGTGGTGCTCGGCGACGGGAACTCCTTGTTGAAGTCCATGAAATACGTCGGCGAACTGCCGCGCCAGCCGTAAATGGACTGCCAGTCATCCCCCACGCAAAGCAAAGACGAGCGTTGCGCCCCCCGACCGACATGCATGGCGGGGCCTCGGCTGCGGATTTCGGCCAGACTGGCACGAATCCAGGAAACGATCTGTGGCGATACGTCCTGGAATTCGTCGATCATCAGGTGCGACAGTGGCCGCAGCAGTTCGTCGCTGAGTAGCTTCAAATTTTCCGGAGAATGCTCGCTGAACAAGGCGAACATCCGGTTGTAGGTCATCACCGGCGGTTTTTGATCCAGCAGATGATCTTCCAGCGCTCGCCAGAACAGGCTCAAGGCTTCGAAGAAGAACCTGTCAGGGTCGTCCTTGGCGAAAATCATCTGGCCAACGGCGTTCGGAACATCCAGCCCCAGATTTTCAATAAACCCGGCCGCCGCGACAAAACAGTCCAACAACGGTGCAGAAGCGAGCTCGCCTTTGACCTTGTAATCAAAACCCGGCCCCGCGCTGGCATCGCCTGCCAAAGAGGCCACAACGCGCCTCGATGATTCATAACTATCAAGCCATATCAATGGCTTACGACAGAAAGCTTGAAACAGGGTGCGTTTAACCGCCCACTCCGCCCGAACGGTCAGCTTGGCATTCGGGCGGCAGACTTGCGGGTTCTCCCGAGGATCGAAACCCAGTACGACCCACGCATCCAGGCTCGGGATGTAGCCGTGGCAACGGAACGTCGAGCCATTGATATCGAAAGATTGACGATTGGGTTCAATGCCTTTGATCGGCCAGGCGCCCGCGCGAAACCACAGATCTTCAATGGCGTCACAGAGCTCTTCGTCGCGCTTGGCCGCCAGTTCGGTCACGGCCACGCGTTTTTGCACATCGGGATGGTCGCGCTCCAGCTCCTTGAGCTGCAAGGCGTGGCGGGACAAAGGCTTGATCAACTCGCGAAAGCGCTCATCGCGAATATGAAGCTGGTGATAGCAGGCGTTGAGCTGCTGTCGCTGAGCGTCATTGATACGCAGGTCGAACGGATTGCTGTCGACCTCTTCCTCGCCAGTTTGCAGGCGGTTGCTGAGGTTTTCGAAGGCTTGCAGTCGTTCGAACCCTGGCAGGCTGCGAACCATTGGCAGAATGCGCGAGTGAAAGGTGCGCACCAGATCACGCGCTTCTTTTAAGCTAAGCGCCCGGCCCCACACCCCAAACAGCTCGATCAGTTTATTGATGAAGTCTTTGCGCGACTCGCGGGTAAAGGTCACCACCGTCATCGAGCTCAACTCGAAGCCCAAATAGTGGGTCAGCAATAGAATACGCAACACCAGTGTGGTCGATTTGCCGGCGCCCGCCCCGGCAATCACCGACGTCGAGGGTGTGTCACTGAAAATCATCTTCCACTGCGCAACGCTCGGCTGGGCATGGGGTGGCAACAGTCTGGCGACATCGGTCTTCATGCGCTTCTTCAGTTCAGCGCTCAGTGGCAGTCGCCAATCGTCAAACAGATTGTCATCAACGTTGGGTGGCCGATGCTCGGTGGAGCGCGAATCGCGGATCAACAGGACCTGCCGACCTTCTTCCAGCCCCTCAAGTTTTCCTTCCTTGAAGCCGTAATCAAACCCCGCGCTGTGACCGCTGCGAAAGCCGTCAGCCTGCCCGTGCAACCAGGAAGCGCGATGTTGCGCACGCAGGCGGGTCAAGCCATGACCGAAGAATCGGGCGGCGAGACGCTTGAGCAACGGCATCTCGGCCAGAGGACGAAGTTCAGGAGGAAGATCGGGGGTGTGTTGCGGCACGCGGGCTGACTCCAGGGTGTGAGGCTGTTGAGGGCTATGGTGTCTGCATTTGCCCTTGAGTTCTAGTGAAATGCTTTTAGGTCATTGGCTTATGCGATGAAGTGAAGGTTGGGCGAGAGAATTACGGGGTATTTCACATCAACTAATTCGATTGTAATGCGGCATTTTTTACGCTTTTTATCGATGCGTAGCTAATAGATGATGCTCGCCATTAACCCCCTTTCAGGAGATGACCATGCTCGAACTCAGACCCTTCAGCTCCCTGGGCGGCGCCCATCACGGCTGGTTGGATGCCCATCATCACTTTTCGTTCGCCGAGTACCATGATCCCAAGCGCATGAACTGGGGCAACCTGCGAGTGTGGAACGATGACGTGATTGCCTCCGGCACCGGGTTCCCAAAACACCCGCACCGGGACATGGAGATCATTACTTATGTGCGTGAAGGCGCGATTACTCACGAAGACAACCTGGGTAACAAGGGCCGCACCGAAGCCGGCGACGTTCAGGTCATGAGCGCTGGTACGGGCATCGCCCACAGCGAATACAACCTGGAAGCGACGCCGACCAAGATCTTCCAGATCTGGATTATCCCGAACGAATCCGGCCTGGCGCCGTCCTGGGGCGCCAAGCCGTTCCCGAAAGGTGAACGTGAAGGCTTCGTGACCTTGGCCAGTGGCAAATCCGGCGATGATCAGAGCCTGCGAATCCGTGCCGATGCACGCTTGGTGGCAGCGAACCTGAAGGCCGGTGAATCTGCTGAGTATCGCCTCGACAGTGGTCGCCGAGCTTACCTGGTTCCCGCCACTGGGGCGATTGAAGTCAATGGCTTACGTGCGCAAGCTCGAGACGGTGTTGCGGTGGCCGATGAGCAGCTGTTGCGGGTGACGGCTATTGAGGACAGCGAAATCGTCCTGGTTGACCTGGCTTGATTCGATAAACGCCAGGCAAAAAAAAGGGGCGACCGTGATGATCGCCCCTTTTTGCCGTCTGGATTACTTGGCTGCGATTGCGCCATCCACCAGCGTTTGAGCCTCTGCCACCAACTGCTTGAGGTGGTCATCACTCACAAAGCTTTCGGCGTAAATCTTGTAGATGTCTTCTGTGCCCGACGGACGTGCCGCGAACCAGCCATTTTCGGTCATGACTTTCAGGCCGCCAATGGCCTGATCGTTGCCTGGCGCATGACTGAGGATGCTCTGGATCGCTTCGCCCGCCAGTTGGGTCGAGGTGACCTGATCCGGTGACAGTTTGCTCAGCAAGGCTTTCTGTTCCGGGTTGGCCTTGGCATCCACGCGTACCGAGAACGGCTCGCCGAGTTCGTCAGTCAACGCGCGATAGGCCTGACTTGGATCGCGACCGGTGCGAGCAGTCATTTCGGCGGCCAGCAATGCCGGGATCAATCCATCCTTGTCGGTGCACCAGACGCTGCCGTCCTTGCGCAGGAACGAGGCGCCAGCACTTTCTTCACCGCCAAAGCCCAGCGAGCCGTCGAACAAACCGTCAGCGAACCATTTGAAACCGACCGGCACTTCATACAAACGGCGGCCCAGACGCTTGGCCACGCGATCAATCAAGCCGCTGCTGACCACGGTTTTGCCCACGGCAGCATCGGCGCGCCACTGAGGGCGGTTCTGGAACAGGTAGTCGATGGATACCGCGAGGTAATTGTTAGGCGCCAGCAAACCACCGGACGGCGTAACGATGCCATGGCGGTCGTGATCCGGGTCGCAGGCAAAGGCCACGTCAAAGCGTTCCTTCAGACCGATCAGGCCTTGCATCGCGTGGGTGGACGATGGGTCCATGCGAATCTGACCATCCCAGTCGACGGTCATGAAGCGGAACGTCGGGTCGACCTGTTTGTTGACTACGTCGAGGTCCAGACGGTAGTGCTCGGCAATCGCCGACCAGTAGCGCACCCCTGCTCCGCCCAGCGGATCAACGCCCAGACGCAGCTTGGCATCCCGGATGGCGTCGAAATCGATCACGTTGATCAGATCGGCGACGTAGGTGTTCAGGTAATCGTGACGATGGGTTGTGCTGGCTTTCAGCGCCTGCTCGTAGCTGATGCGTTTGACGCCAGCGAGTCTGGCTGCCAGCAGCTCGTTAGCCTTGGCTTCGATCCACTTGGTGATATGAGTATCGGCCGGGCCACCGTTGGTAGGGTTGTATTTGTAGCCCCCGCTTTGCGGCGGGTTGTGTGACGGCGTAATGACGATACCGTCCGCCAGTCCGGAAGTACGGCCACGGTTGTAGCAAAGAATCGCGTGAGAGATGGCCGGGGTCGGTGTGTATTCATCACCTTCGGCAATCATCACGGTGACGCCGTTGGCGGCCAATACTTCCAGGGCACTGGCACCCGCTGGCGTGGACAGTGCGTGGGTGTCGATCCCGACGAATAACGGGCCGTCGATGCCCTGGGCCTCGCGGTACAGGCAAATCGCCTGACTGATTGCCAGAACGTGCCATTCGTTGAAACTCAGGTCGAACGAACTGCCTCGGTGCCCGGAGGTGCCAAAGGCTACACGTTGGGTAGAGATGGCGGCGTCAGGCTGGCCAGTGTAGTAAGCCGTTACCAGTCGCGGGATGTCGACCAGCAATTCTGCCGGTGCCGTTTTGCCCGCAAAGGAACTGAGTGTCATGCAAAACCTCTGGAATAGACGGGTCAGGAATTGGAACGCAGTTTACTGGCAGTTTAACCGCAACGCGATGGGATCGATTCAAGATGATTCAGCATGTTTGACGGCCTCGCTCAATCGGTGGCCTCCAGACGCAGGGCATCCCCCAGCAGGCCCAGTGAAACGGCGAGGTCATGCTCACCGCCAAAGGTATGGCTCAGCCGCAAGTGTTGCCCATGCAGACCACGCAAACTAAACAATTCCCCCGGCGCCACCACTACCTGCTGCTTGAGCAGACGGTGGAACACGCCTCGCACATCCACTCGCCGCAACGAGCGTACCCAGATTGTTGAGCCGCCCAGGGGGTCGACGAAGTGCAAGGCGTCTGCCAGTCGCTCCTCCAGCAATTGGGTCATTTGCACTTTGCGCTCTTTGAGCAGCCGGCGCAGCATCAGCAAGTGCTGATCGATTCGTCCATTGTTGTACAGACGCGCGATGGCCTTCTGGCGGATCGGCGATAACCGGAACGATCTCAGCAGAAAGTGCCGCTGCAGTTCGCCTCGCAGTTGCCGCGACAGCAGATAACCATAAGGTGCTTCGGGCCCGATGACCTTCTCGAACGTGGAGAACACGATCAATCGCTCAGGGTCCAGCCAATCGCGAAACCGTGGCCGACCCGGTTCAAATTCGAGTTCTGCGTAACAATCATTCTCCAACACCCAACTGCCGTGCCGCTCCAGCAACTGCGCAGTCGATTGTCGATTGCTGTCGCAGGCCATACTGCCGCGTGGCATGTTCAGGCCGGACGACAACATCACCAGCCTCACCGGTTCGGTTTCCAGCAGCGTCTGCAAATGCTCAAGGTCGATACCGCCATCGGCTTGCAATGACAATTCGATGACCTGCACGTCGGCGTCCTGAAACAATCGCAGGATCGCCCAGTCGCAAGGCGACTCCACCACGACCGTGGAGTCTTTGAGGTGAAGCGCCGCGATCAATATTTCCAGGACGCCCCGCAGATCAGCACCGATGTAGACATCGTCGGCGTGCCAGCAGCGTGCCGGAGAAGAGGTATATCGTGCCGCCAGGGCCGCACGCAGTTCCCGCTCGCCACAGGGCTGAGAGGCCGGTTGCGGCTGGCGTGGATACTGGCGCAACAATTCTCTTTCAAGCAGCAACAGCGGGCTGTCCAACGGTTGCAGCAGTGCCGGTTCATCGGCGCTCAGAACCAGCATTCCCGGGCGTCTGGCATTGACATAGAGAGTCTCCAGCAGGTCATTGCCGCTGCACGCAGGCCGAATGAACGACACGGGCAGCGCGTAATAACCGGATTTGGCCACCGAATAGACCCGCCCTTCCTTTTCCAACAGCGAATACGCGTACTGAATGGTCGAGATCGATACACTCAGGCGTTCCGCCAACTGCCGTAACGAAGGAAGCCGCACACGCGTGTCGCTGACCGGCTCGCTGATCAAATGAGTCAGGTAGCGGTACACCGCCTGATAGGCGAAGTCGGTTTCTCGCGGTCCTTTCATGAGCAATGGTCGAGCATACAGAGCTCGTCCCGCTGGCGCTGAGTGCGTGCTATCAAGCCCGGCACTTTCAACGTCCCGTTGACCGTTCGCCCGTCATGGCATTAATCGCCATCACTTCTGCCTGGAGAAGCGTGTCCCCTGGTTCGGCGCTGACTACCGGCCCCATGCGATAAAGCGTACCGATCAGGCTGACGGGCAGCCCGCTGACGTCGACCATCCATTGCAGTACCTGCTCGGGCGCAGGCTTGCCCTGCATGGCCCGATGCAGTTCGGGCAACGCCACGAGCATGCCGGGATGACACTGGCGTAGAAAACGTTCAAGCGAGGCGCCGTTCTCGACAAAGGGCGCAAACAGTAAACACACCAGTTGAGCTTCGTTCAGGCCGAGGTTTCTTTGCGCCTCGACCGCCGCCAGTTCGCGCTGATCCGACAGGGCTGCCGGGTTGCCGTACGTCTGCAGTGCCTGGTCGCACACATGCTCTGAAAGTTGCTTGCGCTGCATCATGACCAATAGCCGCTGCAAATAATCGCTGATGCCGGCCTCGTACGTATGTCCCTGCACGAAGCAGGCTTGCAGCCCACGCAGGTGTGCGCAAATCGAAAGGCTGACGTATTCGTTATCACCAACCTGAGACGTCAGCCCGTCAGGTTGATACTTCAGAAACTCGGTCAGCAACGGCCAGCGCTCTTCCAGGTTGCTGACCAGCATGTCGTGAATGTCGATGAATGTCGCGCGGCGACACGCCTCAAAACTTTCTGCGGGGCGCCACACGGGCTGCTCATGCCCGGAATAAAACTCGCGATAGCAATCGCTGCCCAGCTCATCAAGCCGCGTGAACAGTTGCTCATAGCCGGATTCAGGTTGCTCCGGCATCGGGAAGCCGGCCTTTTCCGCAGCACGGTTCAATCCCTCCATAAACTGCTGTTGCTGGCGCGGTGAGTCGCTACTGACCAAGGCATCGACGCCCCGCTCCCAGCGGGCGATCTGGCCGTAGAACTCGCCCGTTGCCAGGTAGCCGTCATCCCACAGATCCAGGGGGCCGTTCCAGGTGCGGCGGTGACCGATCATCAACAGATTGAGGCGATTTGACTCGCGGCCGGCTTCAGAGACTCCAACCCCGTGATTGAACGGCAAGACTTCGCGGTTATCGACCATCAACACTTCAACCCGAGGATCATCATAAAGAAACAACGCACTGCAGCTGCGATGGATGTTTTCAAGGGCCGTCGAGGCTGTGCCGTTCAAGCGCAAGGTCGCCACCCGCAGCTGGAACGTCGCGGGTGCCCGGCCGGCTATGCTCAATTGCGCGGCGCGCAGCAGTGCAAGGGTGTAACAGCTGTCACGTGTCCCGGTCTGGATTGTCAGCACCTTGAACTCGCCAATACGTTCCATGCCACCCGCAGCAACCACCACGCGCTGAATCAACAGCTGCAATGCAGTGCGTTCGGCCCGTGAGAAGAAACTCAGCAATCGCTGCAGTACTTGCTGATAAACATAGTTCATTGCCTGATCATGGGTATTGGTCATCATTGTTTACCTGTTACTCATAGGTTCGATATCACGCAAACAACGCTTTGCATTGCGCAATCGGTTGCCCGTCATGATTAGAGTGCCGTGCTTGATATCAAATGCTAACACTTAGTTTTTAGTCATTATTTGAAACGATTAGAACTGGCAGACAAACCGCCAGGCGGCCGCAGGCCTCCAGGCCCGACAGAGCGGGCGCCTGGCGATGATGCGGGAGTTCCTAGGAAATATCCGACAGCGTCCCACAGAGAAGTAGCACGACAAATAAAGAAAGAAGTCACCCTAAGTTTTTCGGCAACTGTTCGACGACACTCTAATTGTTGAGTTTGTATTGCCGGGGCGCATTGAAAAGTATCTGCCCGATACCTGGCCATAGCTCATTCCTTGAGATGAAAGTAATCATTCAATTATCGGGGCTTATAGGGTGATTAGAAGATACAGATTGAGGGCAAAAACCAGTTCAGTTGCTGAACGGCCCCATCATGGGTTGACGGGACGCCTCATAATTTTGGAGGGAGAATAAAAACGTGTGGCGGGGGAACTTGCTCCCTCGCCACATTTTTCGGGGACGTGTTACGCAGGCTCGACCTTAAGGGCGACCCGCTCGCGGCATGGGCATTCGTCCATGTAGCGGTGTGCTTCGACAAACTCGGAAAACGGGAAGACCCGAGTCTTGAGCGGCAGTAGCACGTGGTCAGCGGTCAACTGGTTGATGTCACGCAATGCGCGCTGCAGTGCGGCCTGGTCCTGAGTGATGCCCAGCTCCGGCTTGCCCGTGAAGTTGCCGATACAGTGCACAAAGAACTGAATGTTCTTCTGGAACGCTGCACAGGCCGGGAACGGCGTCTGGTTACCGCCTTGCAGGCCGTATAACACCAGGCTGCCACGCGGCGCGAGCGCATCGCCCAGCAGCGACATCTGCGGACCACCCAACCCGTCGAACACCACATCCACACCGCGGTTGTCCGTGATTTTGTTAATCCGCATGAGCAGATCTTCATCTTCGGTGACGATGACTTTCTCGGCACCCAGCGTTAACAGGTATTCACGCTCTTGCGCCGTTTTGGTGGCGGCAATCACTCGAACGCCCAAGGCTTTGCCCAGTTGTACGAACGAAGGTCCGGCACAATGGCTGGCGTCGGTCACCAGGACAAATTGCCCCGGTTTGACGCGAGCCAGATCGACGAGCGCGAAGTAGGCAATCAGCAACGGTGTGTAATGCACGGCCGCTTCGATCGGACTCAGCACCTGCGGATAAAGGGTCAGTGACGAGCGCGGCAAAACAATTTGCTCGCCGTACACCGGATAGTCGTTCGGGCTTTGGGCCGGAAAGCTGGCGACCTTGTCACCGACTGCCAGGTCATCGACGCCCTCGCCGAGCGCCGTCACTACACCGGCCATTTCCTGACCAATACCGGCAGGCAGGCGAGCGTGAGACGGGGCCAGGTTCTGGCGCCAAAGTGTGTCGTACCAGCTGATGCCAATCGCCTCGACGCGCACCTGCACTTCGCCTGGAGCAGGAAGTACTGCCGCATGCTCTTCGCATTTGAGCACCTCGGCCGGACCAAACTTGTGAAAACGGATCGTGCGGGACATCGCAAACCTCGTCAAAGTAACCTCTAATGCCCTGAACTCTATCTGGGCTTTGTACCCAAGACTATCAGTGGCTATTAATAGTCGACATGCCTGTCATTGATTCCGCAGCACCGGCGACATTGTCAAAATGTCGTGAAAATCGAAGCGGTCCTTCAGGAAAAACTGAATTACACGGTGCAGAGTAGCAGCCTTTCCCCGTAAGATTCATGCCGGCCATTGTTCTTATATGGCCGCTCTCGTCAAGCTTGATGACTCTGCCAGGGACTCCAGATGAATCGTAATGACCTGCGTCGTGTCGACCTGAACCTGTTGATCGTTTTCGAAACATTGATGCACGAACGCAGCGTAACCCGCGCTGCAGAGAAACTGTTTCTCGGCCAGCCAGCCATCAGTGCGGCGCTCTCGCGCCTGCGCGGGCTGTTCGATGATCCGCTGTTCGTGCGCACCGGTCGCAGCATGGAGCCGTCTGCACGGGCGATAGAAATCTTCGCCCTGCTCTCCCCCGCGCTGGACTCGATTTCCACGGCCGTCAGCCGTGCGGCAGAGTTTGATCCGGCCACCAGCACCGCGGTGTTCCGCATTGGCCTGTCGGACGATGTCGAGTTCGCCCTGCTGCCGATGCTGCTCAAACGCCTGCGCGCCGAATCGCCTGGGATCGTGCTGGTGGTGCGTCGGGCCAACTACATTCTGATGCCGAGCCTGCTGGCTTCGGGCGAGATTTCCATCGGCGTCAGCTACACCGCCGATCTGCCGGCCAACGCCAAACGCAAGGTGCTGCGCCGCAGTATGCCGAAACTGTTGCGAGCCGACACCGTGCCCGGGCCATTGAGCCTGGATGACTTCTGTGCCCGGCCGCATGCGCTGGTGTCGTTCGCGGGTGACCTTAGCGGCTTTATCGATGACGAACTGGAAAAGCTCGGGCGCAAACGCCATGTCGTGCTCGCGGTACCGCAGTTCAACGGGCTGAGCACGCTGCTGAGCGGCACCGATATTGTGGCGACGGTGCCTGACTATACGGCCGATGCACTGACGGCGGCCGGTGGTGTCCGTGCTGAAGATCCGCCGCTGCCGGTGCGCAGTTTTGAATTGCACATGGCCTGGCGTGGGTCGCAGGATAATGATCCGGGAGAACGCTGGCTGCGTTCCCGGATACAGATGTTTTTTGGGGATCCGGACAGCCTTTAAAAAACCAACCGGACTACCGCGTCGACTGCGATTGCGTCACCGTCAAAGGCACAGCGGTAAACACCGTGGTATCCGTGAACTTTTCCACGTCGACGCGATGGGGAAAGATCTTCTTTTCCACGAACAGGTCATCGACTTGCTGCAAGGCCTGGACATCCCGTGGCTCGACCGGCAACAGCGATTCGTCGCCCCAGCTGCGCAGTCGTGTCGAGACGTCCAGCGGCACATCGTTGACCTTGGCGAAGACCCGCGCGTACTCCTCGGGGTTCTGCCGAGCCCATTCGAAGGCCTTGGCAAAGCGTTGCAACACGTCACTGAGTGCTTTGCGCTTAAGCGGGTCGGCGAGGACTTCATCAGAGGCGGTAATAAAGGTCAGTCCGGTATTGATGCCCTCCCCGGTGATCAACACCCGAGCGCCTTGCTGTTCTGCAAACGCCTGGTAGATACCAAAGGTGGCCCAGGCTTCGATTTTCCCGGCGCTGAATGCAGACAAGGCGTCGGTGGGCAAAACGAACCCGATGTTGACGTCCTTCTCATCAACCCCGGCATTGGCCAGTGCGCGAATCAACAGGTATTGGGAAATGCTGCCTCGGGCCGACGACACCACGACATTTCGACCTTTCAGATCCGCCACCTTAGTGATGGTCGAATCGGCTGGCACCAGGATCGCAATGCTCCTTGATTGACTGCGCCGTACCGCGACGATACGCAACGGCGTGCCCCCGGTAGCAGCGGCAAGGACCGGCGTATCACCGGCGGGCCCCAAATCGACGGCACCGGCGCGCAAAGCTTCAAACAACGGCGCGGCACCCTGGAAGTTCGCCCACTCGACCTTATAGTCGATGCCCTCCAGCGCATTCGCCGCCTCCACTACAGTGCGCAAGCCTTTGGCCTGATCACCCAGCACCAGCGTCACACCGGACAAGTCTGAACGGGTAGCGGAAGTCGTTTTGCTTTCGACCGACTCACCGCAACCGCCGAGCAGCAACGCGGCCGCCGATAACAACACAACTGCAGATTTCCTTACGCATATCGACATGGTGGAATCTCCCTGTATCAAAAAAAAACTGGAATTTGCATCAACCATGGGCGAAACGCCGGGCGGTACTGGTGGGTGCCTGCCGCTCGGCGACAGCAGCTGATTCCACTTCCACACCCAGCAAAGTCAGCAAACGCGCACGGATGGCCTGGAAACCGGATTGTCCGGTGTCGCGAGCCCGGGGCAGATCGATAGACACCTGTTCGGCGATCTTGCCGTTGGCCAGCACGATGACCCGATCGGCCAGCAGGATCGCTTCATCCACGTCATGGGTGACCAGCAACACCGCAGGGGTGTGTTTGCGCCACAATTCGATGATTAGCCGATGCATGCGAATCCGGGTCAGCGCGTCGAGTGCGGCAAACGGTTCATCGAGCAACAACAGCTTGGGTTCGCGCACCAGACCACGTGCCAGTGCCACACGTTGTGCTTCGCCGCCGGAAAGCGTGGCCGGGTAAGCGTCCAGCCGATGGGCCAGCCCCACTTCAGTCAGTGCCTGCACGGCGCGAGCTTTGGCGTCGGGGATGTGCAGCCCGAGAATCACGTTTTTCCAAGCACGTTTCCAGGGCATCAAACGAGGTTCCTGAAACACCGCCGCCCGCGCCTTTGGCACCAGTAACTGACCGCTGTCGATACTGTCGAGGCCGGCCAGGCTACGCAGCAAGGTGGTCTTGCCCGAGCCGCTGGCCCCCAATAACGCGACGAACTCACCCGGTGCGATGTCCAGGTCCAGACCATCAATGACCCGTTGCTCGCCGAACTGGCGCACCACATTGCGCAGTTGTACCGGTGCTGCCGAATGGGCAGATTTCGACGGGTCCAAAAGATCGATGCTCGACATATCAGTTCCTCACGAAAGTTGGGCGCCAGGCCAGGGCAAAACGCTCCAGCGTGCGGATCAGTCCGTCGATCAACAGGCCGAGGACGCTGTAGATAAGCAGGCAGATCACGATGACGTCAGTGCGCATGAAGTCCCGCGCGTCGCTGGCCAGAAAACCGATGCCGGCGGTGGTGTTGATTTGCTCGACGAACACCAGCGCCAGCCAGGAAATTCCCAGGGAGTAGCGCAAGCCGACAAAAAACGAGGGCAACGAGCCCGGCAGGATCACGTGCCAGATCAGTTCGCGACGACTCAGTCCAAGGGTGTTGGCGGCCTCGATCAACTTGGGGTCGATGCTGCGAATGCCGGCGAACAGATTCATGTACACCGGGAAGGTTGTACCAACGACGATCAGCGCAATCTTGGTAAATTCGCCAATGCCGAACCAGAGAATGAACAACGGCACCAGAGCCAGCGACGGGATGGTGCGCAACATCTGCAGCGGTGAATCGAGGACCACCTCGCCGCGCTTGGACAGGCCGCTGATCAGCGCAGCCACCACGCCGAGACTGACACCGATACTCAAACCCACCAGCGCCCGTTGCAGCGATACCAGCAAGTGTTTGCCCAGTTCCCCGGAAGCGATCATGGCCCAAAGCGTGCCGCCGATTTGCGAGGGCGCCGCGATGACCCGTTGTGGGATCAGACCCCATTGCGACGCCAATTCCCATAACAGCAGCAATCCGATGGGGCTGAGTAAACGCAGCAAGACTTCAGGTGTCTGCCAGTTGCGCAGCCAGTGCGGCAACAGCCTTGACGCACCCTGCAGCTCACCGCGATGGCGAACAGCCTTGTTGACGGAAAACGAGCCATTGGTGCTCTGTGTATCGAAGGTCTTTTCAGTCATCAGGCTTCCTTCCTCAAAAAACATGGCCAGAGGTGCCATGCGTCAGCTTCGGTTTTCATGCTATTCGCATAAAAAACCTCAGTGAAATTCTTTTTAGGAATAACCTAATATGCTTATAAATCAGATATAAAGTTCAGCTGATAAATTATTTGCATAATAAACACCTGCATCCCTGCCCCGCTGCGGCCTGCATGACTGACACCGATTAAAATGCACTTAACTGATATTGAAAAACAATCATCATTCTTTAAATTAATAATTAACTTAGAACCAAACGGCATTTCACAGCCGCGCCCTGCTACGCCTATTTTGCATTCCACAGACCGACCCCAACGCCAGGTGGAGGCTTGAATCACGCCTATTCAACGAAAAGGAGCTCCCATGAGTATTGAATTCATCGGCTACATCGGCGGTCACCATTCTTCGGAAATCCACCCTCGCAGCGGGCCTGTGCTGCAGCCCGACTACGTGGAAAAAGTGGCACGCGCCCATGAGGAAGCCGGATTTGACCGCGCCCTGGTTGCCTTCCATTCCAACAGCCCTGACAGCACCCTGATTGCCTCGCACGCTGCCAGCGTGACCAAAAGCCTCAAGTTCCTGATCGCCCATCGGCCCGGTTTTGTCGCGCCGACCCTGGCCGCGCGACAGTTCACTACCCTCGACGTATTCAATGGCGGACGCACCGCCGTGCACATCATTACCGGCGGCGATGATCGCGAACTGCGCGCCGACGGCAGCTACATCGGCAAGGACGAGCGCTATGCCCGCACGGACGAATACCTTCATGTGCTGCGCCAGGAATGGACCAGCGAAAAGCCTTTCGACTACGCAGGGCAGTATTACCAAGTGGAGGGTGCGCATTCGCTGGTGAAGTCGGCGCAACTGCCGCACATTCCACTGTATTTCGGTGGTTCTTCGACAGTGGCCATCGAAGTGGCGGGCAAGCATGCGGACGTGTACGCGTTGTGGGGTGAAACCTATGAACAAGTTCGCGAGGTGGTAAAGCAAGTACGCGCCGAGGCTGCCAGACATGGCCGCAGCATTCGCTTCAGTTTGTCATTGCGGCCGATTCTGGCGGACACCGAAGCCCTGGCATGGGAACGTGCCGAGCACATCCTGCAGCAAGCCACCGCGCTGGCCGAGCAAAACGGTTTTGTACGCAGGGAACCTCCGAACGAAGGCTCTCGCCGCCTGCTCGCCGCTGCCGCCCAGGGCTCACGTCTGGACAAGCGCCTGTGGACCGGCATCGCCGGCCTGCTGGGTGCACAAGGCAATTCAACCTCTCTGGTCGGCACTCCGGAACAAGTAGCCGAAGCGCTGCTTGATTACTACGACCTGGGCATCACCACTTTCCTGATCCGCGGCTTCGACCCGCTCGACGACGCCATCGACTACGGCAAGCGCCTGATCCCCCTGACCCGCAAACTGGTGGCCGAACGGGAGCGGCAAGCATCGGAAAAAGTTGCCTAGACACCGACATTCCAATGTGAGCGAGCCTGCTCACGATTGCGACAGCACATTCAAAAGAGATGTTGACTAACACACCGCAATCGCGAGCAGGCTCGCTCCCACATTTTGATCAGTGACAACCACACAATTCATGCCCAACACATAACCCTGTGGGAGCGAGCCTGCTCGCGATTACAACAGCACACTCAGCAAATAAGTTGGCTGGCAAACCGCAATCACGAGCAGGCTCGCTCCCACACTTTGATCGGTGGCAGCGGATTAATTCTTGTAATCGGTGTCACTGCGCTCCAACTGCCGAATCAGCGCGTTCCAGTGCCGCGCAACGCCCGGTCCGTCACCGCTTTTGAATACCTCAGCCTGTTTCTCGACCTTGGCCACCACCTCGGCTGGCGGGAAGATCAACTCGACATTGCCAGCGGCTTGCGCGGCAATCTGAATAGTGCAGGCCCGCTCCAGCACGTGCAGTTGCTGGAACGCATGTTCAACACTGATGCCAGCAGTGAGCAAGCCGTGGTTGCGCAGTATGAGCACGCTCTTGTCGCCCAGATCCTCCACCAGTCGCTCGCGCTCGTCGAGGTCCAGCGCCACCCCTTCGTAACCGTGATAAGCCACCCGCCCGGAAAAACCGATGGCATGCTGGGAAATCGGCAACAAGCCGTTGCGCTGAGCCGATACCGCGATGCCGTCGCGCGTATGGGTATGCAGCACCGCTTGCAGGTCAGGACGCGCAGCGTGGATCGCACTGTGGATCACGTAACCGGCCGGGTTGATACCCAGCCCTGTTGGGTCGTCGACGATGGTGCCATCAATGTCGACCTTGACCAGGCTGGAAGCGCTGATTTCGTCAAACAGCAGTCCGAAGGCATTGATCAGGAAATGCTCTTCTGGCCCCGGTACCCGCGCGGAAAAATGCGTGTAGATGTGGTCCGTCCACTTGAACAGGGCAGCCAGCCGATAGGCCGCGGCCAGTTTTACACGCACCTCCCATTCTTCGGGGCTGACACGCTGACGAACATTTTTCGAGAAGCTGGATAACGGACTGACGCTGCTCATGGCAAAACTTCCTGGATGGTCTTAAGGACTCCAGCAAGCCTATGGGATGGCAAAAAATAATAAAAAGCACATTTTAATCTAAGCTAATTATTATTATTTTTTATGATAACAACGCTTTCCCGCCTCACGCCGCGCTCTTGATCTTCTGCAGCGATGCAGCAACCAGATTGCCAAAGGTATCCACCGGTCCTTGGAGGTTGCCGAGAAAGTGCGGATAGATCAGCCACAGGTCCATCACCGGTTTGAAATCTTTCAGCGGCATGACCGCCAACTGATCGAAATGAGCGCTGCGCTCCAGCAACGGACGCGGCACCAATCCGAGCCCCTGACCATCGGCCACCAGGCCCAGTTGTAACTCGGTGCCGAAGGTTTCCAGATTGACCCTCAGGGCCAGGCCCTGGTCCGACAGGGTTCGCTGCAACCCGGCGCGGAACCCGCAACCATCGGGATTGAGAATCCAGCCATTCTGATAAACATCAGCCAGTTTGCACGGACGCTTGGGCAACTGGGTCTTGGCGCACACCACTACCAACTCCACCTTGCCGATCGACTCGCCGACAACGTTGTCCGGAAAAACCTTCCCCGCCGGGAACAATGCAGCTGCCGCGTCCAGCTCTCCGCGCTCGATCTTGCCGACCAATTGACTGCCCCAGCCCGTGGCCACCTGCGCGCGCAGTTCGGGGTACTCGATGCGCAGATGCTTGAGTGCGTCGAGCAACACCACATCGCCGATGGTTTGCGGAACGCCCAGGCGCAACAGCCCGGTGGGCGGCGCATCGGTAGCCACCAGTTCGCGCAGCGCATCCATCTCCCGCAGGATCACCCGGCACTGTTCGTACACCCGCGTGCCGATCAAGGTGGGCTTGAGCGGCTTGGTATTGCGGTCGAACAACTCCACGCCCAAGGCCTGCTCAAAGTTCTGCACGCGCCGCGTGATGGCCGGTTGGGTCAACTGGAGCGACTCGGCGGCATGGCTGATGGACTGGCAACGAATCACTTCGACAAAGGCGTCGATATCATCAATTTTCATTTGGCCCGCACATAGAGAACAGTCAATAAGATGTCTGAAAAGCATAGTTCTATTGTCGGTATCTGGATAGCCCGGCCCACCCCAGCTCACTAATCAATAGCGTCTGGTGCTATACCAACGGGTTATAAATTCCTTTCAGCTATATCCTAATCATCAAACAATCGCATATTGATCAAAAACATTATGTTTAAATCAAAAGGAAAACTTCACAACGAACGATGGAATCGCCATGACCCAGGCCCGACACCCGGAAAGACTCAGAGCATTCATAGGCGCCCTGGCGGAGCTGATCGACAGCAACCCTCGCGAGGGTGATCTGTTGCATCGTGGCGGCAAACTGCTCAGCCAATTGGTCAGCCATGACGATTGGCTGCCTGAGGATTTTGCCCGCCCAGACCCGGAGCGCTATCAGCAATACCTCCTGCATGCTGATTCTCGGCAGCGTTTCAGCATCGTCAGTTTTGTCTGGGGACCGGGGCAAAGCACACCGGTCCATGACCATCGGGTTTGGGGGCTGATCGGTATGTTGCGGGGGGCGGAGTACTCCCAGGGTTTCCAGCGCCACACCGACGGCTCCCTGATCGCCGAAAGTGAGCGGGTGCACTTGCGACCGGGCCAGGTTGAGGCCGTGTCGCCCAAAGTCGGTGACATTCATCAAGTCAGTAACGCGTTTGATGATCAGGTCTCGATCAGCATTCATGTTTATGGCGCCAACATCGGAGCCGTGCGCCGCGCGGTGTATCAGCCCGACGGCAGCGAGAAGCTGTTCATTTCCGGTTATTCCAACGCCTTTCTCCCCAATATCTGGGATTTGTCCAAAGAGAACCAAGCCCTATGAGCACCCTACCGACCCGCTCCTTCGCCAAGATTCGCCAAGCTCTGCTGAACCGTGAAGAATTGGCGCTGCTGGATGTGCGAGAAGAAGCACCCTTTGCCGAGTCGCATCCGCTGTTCGCCGCCAACATTCCATTGTCGAAACTTGAACTGGAGGTGTTCTCGCGAATTCCCCGGCGCGATACCCTCGTGACGGTCTACGACAATGGCGAAGGCCTGGCAAGCATCGCCGCTCAGCGTCTGCACGACCTCGGCTACATCAATGTCAGTCTGCTCGAAGGGGGCCTGGAGGGTTGGCGCCGCGCCGGTGGCGAATTGTTCATCGACGTCAATGTGCCGAGCAAAGCCTTTGGCGAACTGGTCGAAAGCCAGCGTCATACGCCATCACTGGCAGCCGAAGAAGTTCAGGCCCTGCTCGATAACGAGGCCGATGTGGTAGTGCTCGATGCCCGGCGTTTCGATGAATACCAGACCATGAGCATTCCCACCGGCATCAGCGTACCGGGGGCGGAATTGGTACTGCGCGCACGGGAGTTGGCACCGGACCCAGCAACGCGCATCATCGTCAACTGCGCCGGTCGCACCCGCAGCATCATCGGCACGCAGTCGTTGATTAACTCCGGCATCGCCAACCCCGTTTCAGCCCTGCGCAACGGCACCATTGGCTGGACCCTCGCCGGGCAAAAACTGCAGCACGGCCAGTCGCGCCGATTCGCCCCGACCAGCGAAGAGCATCGGCAAATTGCCGCCGGCGATGCCCGTCGCGTCGCCGATAAAGCCCGGGTGGGCCGAGCAAAAATTGCCGACCTGCAACGCTGGCAGCAGGAACCGACCCGCAGCACTTACCTGTTCGACGTGCGCACCCCGGAGGAATTCGAAGCCGGGCACCTGCCAACCGCCCGCTCGACCCCCGGCGGGCAACTGGTGCAGGAAACCGACCACTTCGCCAGCGTGCGTGGCGCGCGCCTGGTGCTGGTCGACGACGATGGCGTGCGCGCCAACATGTCCGCTTCCTGGCTCGCACAACTGGGTTGGGAAGTGCATGTGCTGGATGACCTGCAGCCTGCACACTTCAGCGAAAAAGGTGCGTGGCAGGCACCGGTCCCCGCGCCCCGCCAGGCCGAAGAAATCAGCGCCGAGACATTAGCGCAATGGCTGACCCACGATGACACTGCGGTGCTGGACTTCACCAGCAGCGCCAATTATGTCAAACGCCACATTCCAGGCGCCTGGTGGGCATTGCGCGGGCAACTGCGTGAAGCACTGGCCAAGGTGCCATCGGCCGAGCGCTATGTACTGACCTGCGGCAGCAGTCAGTTGGCGCGACTGGCAGTGGCCGAAGTCGAGGCATTGACTGGCAAAGCCGTGTTTCTGCTCAAGGGTGGCACGGCCAGCTGGATCGCCGCGCACCTGCCTCTGGAAGAAGGCGAAACCCGTCTGGCGTCCCCGCGCATTGATCGCTACCGCCGCCCTTATGAAGGCACCGATAGCCCGCGCGAAGCGATGCAGGCCTATCTGGACTGGGAGTTCGGATTGGTCGACCAATTGGCCCGCGACGGCACCCATGGATTTTTCGTGATCTAGCCATTTGCACCCCGGCACCCCGGCACCCCGGCACCTCGGTCAGTACCGGGGTGCCGCTCTTCTTGAGCATCCCCTCCTCTTCAGACCAACACCTTCTCTCGCGCCTGGTGCGTTCTGCGTTCGTGCTGCTGAGCTTCAGCACCACCTTAAATGCATTAATTTAATAATAATAAACGCAATAATCAGCTAACTTAATAATTAGCATATAACCATAAAGAATTTCACAGCCGTTTCTTATAGAGATAACGTCAACCCACACCGACCCCTTCTCCAGGCGGAGGTTAATCGAAGCGCAACACCTGCCTGGAGTTTCCCATGTCACCCAAATCCCTGTTGTTGAGCCTTTTTTGCACCTTGGGCTTCACTGCGTCATCCCACGCCGCAGACCTGCAACCGCTGCTGGTAGCCAATCAGAAATCCACGATCAAAGTGCTGCTGGAGGTGTCCGGCGAGCTGAAGAATGTGCCCTACGACATCCAGTTCTCCGAGTTCCCGGCCGCCGCGCCACTGGGCGAGGCGCTCAATGCCGGTGCGGTAGACATCGGCGCTTTGGGCGATGCGCCGTATGTGTTCGCCCTCGGGGCCGGCGCGCCGATCAAGGTCGTCAGCATCGTGCATGCCGAGGGTCGCTATACAACGGCCATTCTCGCGCCCAAGGATTCGTCGCTGAACAATGCCAGCGACCTGAAGGGCAAAAAGATCGTCACCACCCGTGGCTCCATCGGCCACTTCCTGGCGATCAAGGCCTTGCGCAGCGCCGGCCTGAGCACCCACGACGTGCAGTTCATTTACCTGCTGCCGAGCGAGTCGCGAATCCTGCTGGATAACGGTAGCGCCGACGCCTGGTCGACCTGGGACCCCTACACCACCATTTCCACCACCCAGAGCCAGGCCAAGGTTCTGGTCAGCGGCGAAACCTTGTTGACCAACCATTTGTACTTTGCCGCCACCAGCCAGGCCATCGCCAACAAACGTCAGCAACTGGAGGACTTTATCGCCCGGGTTGATCGTGCGTATCGCTGGACCAACGTCCACCCCGAGGAATTTGCCGCCGCCCAGGCGCGCGTCACCGGTCTGCCGCTGGCGGTGCATATCGCCGTGGACAAAGGCACGCACATGCAACCGGTGGAAATCGACGACAAGGTGATCGGCGGCCTGCAAACCACCGCCGACATCTATCAGGAAGAAGGGATTCTCGGCAAACACATCGACGTGTCCCAAGGCTTCGACAAGAGCTTCAACGCCAAGCGCGCCCAACTCAACCAGGCATCTCGATAACGATGCGACGGATTCAGGAGTAAGACCATGAGCAAACAACGCCAACTGAAATTCGGTGCGATGGTCCATGGCGTCGGCCACGGATGGGGCGAATGGCGCCACCCGCAGGCCCGGCCCAACGCCAGCGTGAGCTTCGACTTCTACAAGCAGCAGGCACAACTGGCCGAGGCGGCCAAGTTCGATTTCGTGTTCATTGCCGACAGCCTGCACATTCACGAGAAATCCAGCCCGCATTACCTCAACCGCTTCGAGCCGTTGACCATACTCTCGGCCCTGGCAGCCACGACGCACAACATCGGACTGGTCGCGACGGTCACGGTCAGCTACACCGAACCGTTCCAGGTTGCCCGCCAACTCGCCTCGCTGGATCACATCAGCGGTGGTCGCGCAGGGTGGAACGTGGTGACGTCCTGGCTCAGCGGCACCGCCGATAACTTCAGCAAGGCTGAACACCCGCCCCACGCCGTTCGCTACCGCATCGCCAAAGAGCACGTGAATGTGGTCAAGGGCTTGTGGGATTCCTGGGAAGACGATGCCTTCGCCTACGACAAGCAAAGCGGCGAGTTTTTCACCCCTGGCAAGTTGCATGCTTTGGAGCACAAGGGTGAGTTTTTCTCGGTGAAGGGTCCGCTCAACATCGCCCGTTCGAAACAAGGACAACCGCCGATTTTCCAGGCCGGCACCTCTGAGGCCGGACGCAATTTCGCCGCGCAGAACGCTGACGCGATTTTCGTCCTCCCCGAAGGCTTCGAGGACGCACATGCCTACTATCAGGACCTGAAAAAACGCGCCAGCGGCTTCGGTCGCGATTCAGAGATACTGTCGATCCTGCCGGGCATTCGTCCGATCGTAGGGCACGATGAAGCCGAAGTGGAAAGCCGCTATCAACAAGCCGTGGAACTGGTGACCATCGAAGACGCCATCGTCGCCCTCGGCCGGCCATTCAATGATCATGATTTCAGCCAGTACCCGCTGGATGCACCGTTCCCCGAGCTGGGCGATCTGGGGTCCAACAGCCAGAAAGGCGGATCAGACCGGATCAAGCAGTTGGCCAAGGACGAAGGCCTGACCTTGCGTGAAGTCGCCCTGCGCTTCTCAAGGCCGCGCCGGGATTTCGTCGGCACACCCGAGCACGTCGCCGACGCGATTCAAAAGTGGTTCGAAGAAGGTGCGGCGGACGGTTTCATCATCAACTCGTTGTTGCCCGACGGCCTGCAATATTTCACCGAACTGGTCGTGCCGGTCCTGCAACAGCGCGGCCTGTTCCGCGACGAGTACAGCGGCAGCACCCTGCGCGACAATCTTGGCCTGCAAGTCCCGATAAACCGTCACGCGCGCACCGCCCTCAAGGCTGAGGAAAAAAGCGAGGCGCTGGCATGAGCGAATCCCTCCTGCTGCAGTTGTGCACCGAATCTCGCCACAGTTGATCACAATAAAAAATAACGACACTCACCCTTTTCGATCGAGTGAATTCACCATGAGCCTTTCCTCTAAACATTCGCCAGCACTGCGTTCAATCGAAGCGGCCAATTTCGAGACATTACTTGAACGCATCAGCGCACAACTGGGCGCCAGTGCCCACGTCCATGACGAAAACGGCACCTTCCCCCACGACAACTTCAAGCTATTGCATGAGCACGGCCTCCTCGCGCTGACCATACCCAAAGCCCTGGGTGGCGGTGGCGCGAACCTCGCACAGGCACGCAAGGTCATCCGTGCTATCGCCAAAGGCGAGCCGTCGACGGCGCTGATTCTGGTGATGCAGTACATCCAGCATGCGCGTTTGCAAGACAATCAAAACTGGCCCGAAGCGTTGCGCTTGCAGGTGGCCCAAGACGCCGTGCGGGAGGGCGCGCTGATCAATGCCCTACGGGTCGAACCTGACCTGGGAACCCCGGCACGCGGCGGTTTGCCCGCCACCATCGCAAGGCGTACCGCGGCAGGCTGGCGAATCAGCGGGCGGAAAATCTACTCCACCGGCAGCCATGGCCTGACCTGGTTCAGCCTCTGGGCGCGCAGCAATGATGAAGATCCGCTGGTCGGTGCCTGGCTGGTGCACAAAGACACACCGGGCATCAGCATCATCGAAGATTGGGATCACTTGGGCATGCGCGCCACGTGCAGCCATGAAGTGGTGTTCGACAATGTGCTGGTGCCGCTGGATCACGCGGTCAGCGTCAGCCGCTGGAGCTCGCCGCAGCCTGAACTGGACGGCGAGGGTTTGCTGTGGATGTCGGTGTTGCTGTCATCCGTCTATGACGGGGTCGCTCAAGCCGCCCGCGACTGGCTGGTGGGCTGGCTGGAAACACGCAAGCCGTCCAACCTCGGTGCATCGCTGTCGACCCTGCCGCGCTTTCAGGAAACCGTCGGCCACATCGACACCTTGCTGTTCGCCAACCGTAGCCTGCTCGACGCCGCCGCAGAGGGCCACACTCCGACCAGTAATGCGGCGCAACTGAAATACCTGGTGACTGGCAACGCGATTCGTGCGGTTGAGCTGGCCATCGAGGCGTCGGGCAATCCGGGTCTGTCACGCAGCAACCCGCTGCAACGGCACTACCGCGATGTGCTGTGCAGCCGCGTCCATACGCCGCAAAACGACGCCATCCTGCAAGGGGTCGGTAAAGCCGTCTTCGCCCAGCGCCAGCCAAAGGAGCGCCCATGAGCCAGCTTGTCATCGCCAGCCAACTGGACGAAGATTTCAACGAAGTGATCCGCCAGCGCCTCGCACAAACCCACCCCGAGGCCCGCGTCATCGGTGTGCCCACGGGCGTACCCAGCGATTTGCCGGCCGAGGTCAGCATTCTGCTGGCACGGCCGATCAATGTGCGCGGCTATCAGGCGCCGGACACACCGCCGCCGGGTTGGCCCTATGGCCTGCAATGGATACAAGTGGTGTCGTCGGGCATCGATTTCTACCCGCCTTGGCTGTTCAACGGCCCGCCAGTCAGCACCTCGCGCGGCAGCGCCGCCGAGAACATCGCCGAATTCGCCCTGGCCGCGATCTTCGCTGCCGCCAAACGGCTACCAGATATTTGGGTACATGACGCGCAATGGAGTTTCACTGCGCTGACGCCGCTCAAGGGCACCACGCTGGGGATTCTCGGCTTTGGTGCCATCGGCCGCAGCCTGGCCACCAAGGCCCACGCCCTGGGCATCAAGGTGCTGGCGTTGCGTCAGAGTCAGACAACCTTCGAGGTAGAAGGCGTCGAAGCGGCGCGGGATATCCATGATCTGTTTTCCCGCTCTCATCATCTGGTGCTGGCCGCGCCCTTGACCGATGCGACCCGGCACATCGTCGACAGCGCTGTACTCGACAGCGCGAAACCAGGCCTGCACCTGATCAACATTGCCCGGGGTGGTTTGCTCGACCACGAGGCGTTGCTCGAAGCACTGGAGAACGGACGCATCGGCCTGGCCTCGCTGGACGTAACCGAACCGGAACCGTTGCCGGACGGTCATCCGCTCTATGCCCATCCGCGGGTGCGTCTGTCACCCCACACCTCGGCCATTTCCAGCAACAGCCGCTATGAAATCGCCGACAGCTTCCTGGCCAATCTCGAACGTTTTCTCAATGGCCTGCCCCTGGAAAATCAGGCAAACATGCAACGCGGGTATTGAGTTCAGTCGATCTACCTTCATTGAACGCTGACCAGGTGGAGGCCCACGAAGAGCGCAACCCTAAACCCACTAAGCTAATGCTTATAAATTATTTATAAATAGATTTTTATAACCATATTCTTCAACACAGAAAACCCTTATTTCTTACTGAATGTCGAGCGTGCCATGTCGAAATCTACTGCAAATAGTCATGCGAAACTCCGTCAACCCCTACTCATCAGTCTGGTCGCTGCACTGGCCGCCCTGTCCTTTGCGCTGCCGTCCCAGGCCCGCGAAACGCTGCGGATCGGCTACCAGAAATCATCGACACTGATCACGCTGTTGAAGACTCAAGGCTCTTTGGAAACAGCCCTTGCGCAACAGAACATTGATGTCAGCTGGCATGAGTTTCCCAGTGGACTGCCACTGCTGGAAGCACTGAATGTCGGCAATGTCGACATCAGTGCGGATGTGGCAGACACCGTGCCGATTTTCGCCCAGGCTGCACAAGCCAAACTGACCTACTTCGCCCAGGAAGCACCCTCGCCATCAGCCCAGGCGATCGTCGTGCACAAAGACTCGTCGCTGCAACAATTGTCTGATTTGAAGGGCAAGAAAGTTGCGGTGACCAAAGCTGCCGGTGCCCACTATTTGCTCATCGCCGCCCTGAACAAGGCCGGTCTCGCGTTCTCCGATATCCAACCCGCCTATCTGTCACCCGCTGATGGTCGCGCGGCCTTCGAGAATAACAAGGTCGACGCCTGGGTCACCTGGGAACCCTTCCTGACCAGCGCCCAACGGCAACTGCCGACCCGCACCCTGGCTGACGGCACAGGCCTGGCCAGCTACAAGCGCTACTACCTGACCAGCACAAGCTACGCCAACACACACCCCGACGTACTCAAGGTGGTTTATGAGCAATTGGACAAAACCGGTCGGTGGGTAAAGACCAATCCCCTTGAAGCGGCCCAAGTGCTCAGCCCCCTCTGGGGCAACCTTGGCGTAGAAACCGTCGAGAGCGCCAACACCCATCGCAGCTATCAGGTACAACCGGTAAAAAACGGCGAGTTGGGTGAACAACAGAAAATCGCCGATGCGTTTTTTGCCGCTGGCTTGTTGCCCAAGGCGGTGGATACGAAGGATGTCGGGATTTGGCGGCCATGAGGTGTGGCTGATATCGAATCCAGGCATTCAAAGAGAGCCCGGCCAGACACCGCAATACTATTCAATAAAGCGTGACACTGAACCTGTGAGGTGCACGCTTAAACCATCAATGGCGGCTCGAAAGCGGTGACGGCTGGCAACGCCTGATCCCACCTCACGATCTCCACCGAAGCGGTTTGCGCCGAGCAGCCTTGAGACAAACTCGACGAGCCGATATCAGCCGTGATCATGTTCGGGTTGCCATGTTTGTCCAGGCTGTTTCTTTCGCCATGAACCAGCGGATCGAACCAGGCCCCAGTGGCGATTTGCACCACCCCAGGACGGATTCCGTCCGAGACAATCACCCCGGCCAGAAAGGCGCCGCGCTCGTTGAACACCTTGACTACGTCACCATCGACAACGCCTCGGGCGCGTGCGTCCTCGGTGTTGAGCGTCAGCGGTTCACGCTGGCGGATTTTCGAAGAACGGCTGTAGGCACCGTGATCGTACTGACTGTGCAAACGGGTTTTCGGTTGGTTCGATAACAACTGCAGCGGGAACGGCGTCGGCGGCTTGTCCAGCCACACCGGGTGACCGGGGCAGTCGGCATAGTCAAAACTCGCGATGCGTTCGGAAAAGATTTCGATCCGCCCCGATGGGGTAGGCAATGGATTCGCGTCCGGATCTTCACGGA
Organism: Pseudomonas sp. BE134; assembly: GCF_031456105.1. Classification (NCBI taxonomy): domain Bacteria; kingdom Pseudomonadati; phylum Pseudomonadota; class Gammaproteobacteria; order Pseudomonadales; family Pseudomonadaceae; genus Pseudomonas; species Pseudomonas sp. BE134. The sequence continues at coordinate 26,604 of NZ_JAVDUA010000011.1, forward strand.
AGGACTTGAGCAGGACGGTATCGGTGTCGGGGTAGGCAATTTCGAACAGTCCATCTCGCCAGAAAGCGTCGTAGTCTGGCAGCTCAATCCCCTGTGCCTGCGCCCTGCCCCGGGACTCGTCATAGGTAAATCGCAACCATGCCTCGGCGTCGCGACCTTCGGTGAAGGCGTCGGCGAAACCCAGGCGCGCGGAGATATCGGCCAGAATCGAATAGTCATCCCTGGACTCGCCCACCGGCGCGATTGCCTGGCGCATCGCGATCATGAAGCGGTCCGACGCGGAGCTGCCGATGTCGTTGCGCTCCAGGGCCGTCGTCGCCGGTAACACGATATCCGAATACTTGGCCTGGGCGGTCCAGTACTGCTCATGAACAACGATGGTTTCCGGACGCTTCCAGGCCTCCAGCAAACGATTGAGGTCCTGATGGTGATGGAAAATGTTACCCCCCGCCCAATAGACCAGACGGATGTCCGGGTACTGCAACTGTTTGCCGTTGTAGTCGAACGGCGCGCCCGGATTGAGCAGCATGTCGCTGACCCGTGCCACCGGAATGAGATCCTTGACCGGATTGGCCCCTTGGGAAAAGCGCGGCCCGGAAAACGCTTTGCGACCACTACCAGTGTTGTTCATGCAGCCATAACCCAAGCCGAAACCACCCCCCGGCAAGCCGATTTGCCCGAGCAGCGCGGCCAGGGTCACGGTCATCCAGAACGGCTGTTCGCCATGCACAGAACGCTGCAGGGAATAGGCGATGTTGATCATGGTCCGCTGGCTGGCCATGCGCCGTGCCAGCGCGGTGATTTGCGCTGCTGGAATGTCCGTTAGCGCCTGTGCCCACAGTGGGTCTTTGGGTTGGCCATCGACATGGCCGAGCAGATAAGCGCGAAACTGCTCATAGCCGACCGTGTAGCGCTGAATGAAGTCCTCGTTGTGCAAACCTTCACTGACCAGCACGTAGGACAACGCCATCATCAGCGCGGTGTCACTGCCGGGGCGAACCGGCAACCATTGAATTTTTTTCGGTCCGCTCAGATCGTCGCGCAAGGGACTGACGTTGAGGAACTGCACGCCGGCCTCAGACATGTCTTCCAGCGCGCGGGACAACAGGTGCTCACTCGCTCCACCGGGACTGGTCTGCGCGTTTTTCGCCGGCAGGCCGCCGAAGGCGACGAACAACTCGCAATGCTGCGCCAGATTTTTCCACGAGGTATGCGCAGCCAGCAATCCATCCATGTTGCCGACAATGTGCGGCATCAGCACCCGTCCGGCGCCAAGGCTATAGCTGTCTGCGCTAAAAACGTAGCCGCCGAACAGATTGAGAAATCGGTGCAACTGGCTTTGCGCATGATGGAAACGCCCGGCGCTGCCCCAGCCGTAACTGCCGCCAAAAATAGCCTGGTTACCTTGCTCGGTCTTGACCCGTTTCAGTTCCCTGGCGACCAGGTCCAACGCGACGTCCCACGACACTTCGACAAAGGGTTCCTGACCCCGCCGTTCGGGATGGGCGCCGGGATTCTCCAGATAGCTGCGGCGCACCGCCGGCCGCAGGATCCGTGTCGGCGACGTAATGGCCTCCGGTACCGAGGCACCGATGGGCGACGGATCCGGGTCCCACTCCACTGGAACCATCGCCTCCAATTTCCCGTGGACGACCTGCGGGCAGTACGCGCCCCAATGCAATGAAGTGAAACTCATGGTGCGATGTATTCCCTATGAAATGTGGCCCCCGTTGTGGTAGCGAACATACTGGGGTTTCGTTGTCTCGAAACCAGGGATTACCAGCTCTCCCCCAACCCAAGCAAACCCATGATCTGGCGCCGCAGGTCCACCAGATAAGGATCGTCGCGATGACGCGGATACGTCCGCTCGATGGTCAGTTGTGCCTTGATCGCGGCCGGGCGATCACTGAATACAATCACCCGATTGGCCAGCAGCAAGGCTTCTTCGACATCGTGGGTCACCAGCAGCGCGGTGTAGCCCTGGCGTTGCCAAAGATCGATCAGTTCTTTCTGCATCGTGATACGGGTCAGCGAATCAAGCTTGCCCAGCGGCTCGTCGAGAATCAGCAGACGCGGTTCGTTGACCAGTGCCCGGGCCAAGGCAACGCGCTGGGCCATGCCCCCGGATAGCTGCCGTGGATACGCCCGCGCGAATTGACTGAGGCCGACTTTTTCCAGGGCGGCATCGACCTTGGCGGAATGGGTCTTGAGCAGGCCTTGGGCTTCCAGGCCAAGGGCGACGTTGTCCCACACGCGCCGCCATGGGTACAGGGTCGGGTCCTGGAACACCACGACCCGGCTCGGGTCCGGGCCGGTAATCGGTGCGCCATCGGCCAGCACCGTACCGGAATCGGCCGGTTCCAGCCCAGCCACCAGTCGCAACAGGGTGGACTTACCGCAACCTGAAGGCCCAAGCAAGGCGACGAACTCACCGGGGGCCACGTCGAGGGAAACCTGCTCCAGTACCGGCAAGCGCTGACCGTCCAGGGCAAAGCCGTGACTCAACTTGTTAATGCGCAACGCCAGCCCAGGCAAAACCGGGGCGGCCGATGTGTGTGCCAGCGCTACCATTTCACCGCTCCTTTTTGCCAGGCCAACAGTCGGTCACGGATCAGAAACAGCCCGGAGATCAACCCCGAGCAGGCAAGCGCCATGATCAACAGCGCCGCGTACATATTGGCGTAGGCCGCCCAGCCTTGGGCCCATTGCAAGTACCAGCCGATGCCGGATTTGACGCCCATCATTTCCGCGACCACCAAGGTCGAGAACGACGCACCGAGCCCCATGAACACACCGACGAACACATGGGGCAATGCCGCCGGGATCGCCACTTTGAAAATCAGAAAGCCCTGCTTCGCGCCCAGGGTCCGTGCGACGTCGTAATAGGCTTTGTCGACGCTGGCCACGCCGGACCAGGTCAGCACCGTCACCGGAAACCAGGTCGCCAGGGCGATCAGGAAAACACTGGCACTCCAACTGGTGGGAAACAGAAAAAAGCACAGCGGCAACAATGCCGTCGAAGGCACTGGACCGAGAATGCGCAAGACCGGATGCAGCCAGTAGCCGATGCTGCTCGACCAGCCGATGGCGACCCCGGCAACAAACCCGGTCGCGCCGCCCAGCGCCACACCACTGCCCAGTAACAGCGCCGAGTGCAGCAAGCTATCAGCCAGACGCGGCCAATCTTCCACGTACACCGCGAGCAACGCCTGCGGCGGTGCAAAGAACGGCACCGGCAGCAGGCCCAGCTTGGCGGTCAGCAGTTCCCAGATACCCAACAGAATCGGCAGCGCAATCAACCAGGCACCCGCGGCACTCATACGCGTGGCTACCTTCGCAGACCAGTGACCGACGAGGCCCAACAGTCCGATCAATGCCGCCACTGCCAGACTCAGATTCGCCAGGCCCTGGGTCATTGGCCAAACCCGCGTGGCATTCGGCCAATAGCTGATCAACAACGCGACCGCCACCCACGTCGCCACCGCAATCGCGCCTTGGCGCCACACCTTGAAAGCCCGCTGCGTGGCGGGAGCGGCCAGTGTCGAAAATTCAGCTGAAGACATCGACAGTGATCTCCTTGGCGAACTCGCCGGCGTTAGTGCTCTGGCGAATCACTTCCACGGTTTGCAGGTCAGTGACGTAGGTGATGATTTCTTTGGTCAGCAGCGCGCCCACGGCATGGTGGCCGTGGGTGTGGTCATGCAGGATCGCTTTGACTTCTTCGACCGAAGTATTCAACGCATGGGCCTGGAAACCCTTGGCCACCGCCTCGGGATTTTTCACCGAAAAATCGTGGGCCTCGAGAATCGCTTGGGTCAGCGCCGCGGCCACGCGTTTTTCTTCGCGTACCAATTTGCCGGTGACGCCGACGACGCAGCAACTGAGGTTGGCGTACTCTTCGACCAGGTTGGTGGACAGCTCCTGAGCCTTGCCGGAATTGATCAAGCGGTACATGAACGGGTCACTGCCGCTGACCGCCTGGACTTCACCACGCTCCAGCGCAGTGCCCAACAGGTCGGCCGGGAACAGTCGCCAGTCCACATCGCGCACCGGATCGACGCCGTGTTTTTTCAACAGGATCGAGAAGAAGTTGCGGTCCGGACTGGCCATGTCAGTGACGCCGATGGTTTTGCCCTTGAGGTCTTCGAGCTTATGAACATTGCCGTTGACCGCACTGAGCAAACGCAGGCAACCACCGTGTGTACCCGCGGTCAGCTTGACGTCGAAGCCCTGCTCCAGCGCCTTGAGCCAACGCAACGCCATGCCGACACCCGCATCGGCCTTACCGGTGGCGATCGCTTCGAGCAGCACTTCGGTGGAGTTGCCGAAGTTGACCAGTTCGACATCAAGGTTGTGCTTCTTGAAGAAGCCTTGTCCGTGCGCGATGACCACCGGCGCCAGACATACCGCATTCAGATTCACCGCCAGTTTCAGCGCACGCGGGGTGTCCAGCCGGATGAACTCACCAGTGCCGGTGGGCTCGGCGCCGGTATCGACGGCGTGTCCATCGTGTCCAGCGTGTTCATCGGCCGCCCAACTGGGGCGCGGCAGCGACATCAGCAGTGGACTCGCCAGGGCGACGCTGGCCAGACCCAGCAAGTGACGACGGGTCAATCGATCGAAAACAGCCATTCAAATATCCCTTTGGTTGGTAGAGGTGGTTAGTCTTTCAAATCGCCGAGTTGCAGATGCTCACGCAGGGTCGAGCCTTCGTAAGCGCGGCGGAATAGCCCTTTGCGTTGCAGATGTGGAATCACGCTTTCGACGAATTCGCTGAACGAGCCCGGCAGGTAACCCGGCGAGATCACGAAACCGTCGCAGCCTTCGCCCAGAAACAGCTCGGCCAATTGATCGGCGATTTGTGCGCCGGTGCCCACGAGTTGCGGCACGCGTACGCTGCTGGAGAAAATCCGTCCCAGTTGCTCCAGGGTCGTTTCCGCGCCTTGCATCAGCAGTTTTTCGGCGGCAGCAGGATGAATCAATGGCGATTGCGCAACCTCGGCCAGAGTCGCAGATAACGGAAACGGCGACAGATCGACATTGAGCTGTGACGCCAGCGTGACCAGCCCCAACTCCGGACGTGCCAGCGCGTTGTGCCGATCACGCTTGGCCCGCGCTTCGGCTTCAGTGCCACCAATAAACGGCATGATCGCCGTCAGCACTTTGCAGCTGTCAGCCTCCCGCCCCTGTTGCACGACCTGCGCACGCACGTCGTCACGGAAGGCGCGCATGGCGGCCAAATGTGGATGAATAGTGAAGATCGCCTCGGCCCAACGCGCGCCGAAACGTCGACCACGACCAGACGAGCCGGCCTGGATCAGCACCGGACGACCTTGGGGAGTACGCGGAATATTCAGCGGGCCTTCGACCTTGAACCACTCGCCGTGGTGCTGCACCGAGTGGATCTTCGATGGATCGGCCAGCACCCCACTTTCGCGGTCGAGCTTGAGCGCGTCTGCTCCCCAACTACGCCACAGCTTCAACGCCACTTCGACAAATTCGTCGGCGCGGTCGTAACGCAGGTCATGTTCCAGGTGCTTGTCCTTGCCGAACAGACGCCCTTCACTGTCGTTCATCGAAGTGACGATGTTCCACGCGGCACGGCCTTTGGACAGGTGGTCCAGGGTGGCGAATTCCCGGGCGATATGCGCCGGTTCGTAATAAGTGGTGGAACGGGTTGCCCCCAGACCCAGCTTGCTGGTTTGCCCGACCAGGTAAGACAGGATTGGCAACGGGTCCAGGCGCGTCGCGTCCTGAGCGCCATAACGCAAGGCCAGGTCCCGGGTGCCACCCATCTGGTCACCCACCGCGAGGCGATCGGCGAAGAACAAAAAGTCGAACAACCCCTCCTCCACGACTTTCGCAACGCGCGTGTAGTATTCGGGCTCAAGGTAATTGCCGACGGTTTCCGGGTGACGCCACGCCGCGTGGCTGTGGATGACCGGCCCGGTCAGCAAGAAGGCTGACAGGTGAATTTGGCGACTCATGGCAACGCTCCCTTACTGCGCCTTCGGCGTCCAGACAGCGATGTCGGACACCTTCAACGGCTTGGGTGTGAGCTTTGCCGCGTAATAGGTGTCGGCGATGCGTTGCTGCTCGGCCAGTTCATCGACCTTGACCGGGACGATGTCGTAGCTGCGGCGAGTGTTCGCCAACTCGACCGTGGCGGGCGGAATGTTGCCCCACAGCGGCCCGAGGATTTGCGCGGCTTCTTGCGGGTGCTCTTTGACCCATCGCCCGGTCTCGCGCAGGGTATCGAAGGTGACTTGCAGCACGTCCGGATGGGCATTGGCGAATTTAGACGTCGCCAGGTAGAAGCGGTTGTAATTTGCGACACCGTCCTTGCCATCAGCCAGCACACGCACCTGATGTTCCCGTTGTTGGGTCGCCAGGAACGGATCCCAGATAGCCCATGCATCGACACTGCCGTTGGCAAATGCTGCCCCGCCATCCGGCGCTTCCAGGTAACGCGGAGTGATATCGGCGAGGGTCAATCCGGCTTTCTTCAGCGCCGCAATCAACAAAAAGTTGCTGCCAGATCCTTTGGAAACCGCGACGGTTTTGCCTTTCAGATCTGCGACGCTATGGATCGGTGAATTGTCCTGAACGATGATCGCCTGAGCACTGGACGACGGATTTTCCCGCGCGTAGTAGGTCAGCGGCGCGTCTGCTGCCTGAGTGAACAACGCAAAGGCGTCCGCTACGTCTGCATGCAAGTCGACACTCCCCGCGTTCAACGAGCTGAGCAGGCCAGTGCTGAACTCATGCCAGTTGACGGTGAAGCCCAAGGGTTTCAAACGCTCCTCCAGCTGGCCGCTTTGCTTTAGCAAAATCCATAACGTCGAGGAGCGCTGGTAGCTGATATCGATGGCTTGCTCCGCATGAACCCCTGCTGCGGCGAACAACAGACTGGCGGCGACGATGAGTTTTTTCAACTTCATGAAAGGCCCTGGCATGGGTGAATTCGAGGAGGCTGGGCAAAAATTGGCCCAGCAAAGTGACGTCCCGGCGAGGTTCTCAGGCTAAGCCAGAAAACAGATTTGATTATATTAATGACCGTTAATTATGAAAGGAACATATAATCATATCGTTATTCCGGATGCGTCAGCGGTCATGAACGCTAGGTGTTCAGCAGACAGTCAAACGGAAAGGGCAGCATTGCCAAGAAAGCGCGGATGACGTTCGTCCAACACACCTATGTTCTGCTGCGCTGTCTTCAGGCAACTCCGGACGCACAGCACCGGGCTTTCTTCACCGGCCAGACGGAAAGCCCCACGCACACGTGAAGGAATGTTTCGGCGGATTCCAGCTGGTAAGGTCCTGTAGCTTCAACACACTATCAAGAGTGGTTGACCTGGAGTTCATGCAGAAGAAACTCAAGTGAGTCCGGGGCTGCGTGATGACTGTTCGCCGAGCGTTGTTCATCCCATGACATTGCGTCATCGGTGCAGAAGTCTCCAACACACTCCATGCTCAGTTCGACATCGAGAAGACCCAGCGGAATCCAGAAGTAGTGGGTCTCGCGAAGCGCATTAACCGAACGTGGGGCGATGAGGCGAGCCAGGTGCCTGAACGACATCAGGCTAGCGATTTTGGTTGAACGCCCGATTCTCGATTGCAGGATCCGGATAGTCTGTCCTGATCCTGATCCTGATCCTGATTTTGTGTTGGGGCTATTGGTCTCTTCGCGGGCAAGTCGAATCGTCGCACCGCCGCTCCCACAGTGAATCTGTGATGCTCCCACTGTGGGACAGTGGCTTTCCCGAGATGGGCCCCAACTCAGTTTCATGCACGACCTTTGCGGTCACCGCAACTGTGAATTGCCATCAATCCAATTGATCCCTGACCAGCCAAAGGTGCATGCTAGAGAGCTTTTCCTGCTCTCATATCATTCCGAATGATAGTTACCTTCGCTTCATTCGATTCGTGACATACACCCTCGCCGCTCATCATCCGTCCATTCTCAATACATTGGCGGATGCATCCATGGAACAATCACTTAAACATTTGCGCTTCCCGTTGGCCCTGTTGGCCGTGCTGATGATGAGCGCCTGCGGCAAGGCTCCAGAGTCCGCCGCGACGATGCCTGCGGCCAAAGTCAGCGTCGCCAAGGTGCTGGAACAACCGGTCAACGAGTGGGACGAATTCACCGGGCGCCTGGAAGCCCCGGAAACGGTAGCCATTCGTCCACGGGTCTCCGGGCAGATTGATGAAGTGGCGTTCACTGAAGGCGCACTGGTCAAGAAAGGTGATTTGCTGTTCCAGATCGACCCGCGTCCCTTCCAGGCCGAGGTCCGCCGCCTCGAAGCCCTGGTTGCCCAGTCCCGCGCCAACGCCACCCGCAGTGAAAACGAAGCCCAGCGCGGTGAACGCCTGCGCACCAGCAACGCGATCTCCGCCGAACTGGCTGATTCGCGTACGAGTGCGGCTCAAGAAGCCCGCGCCGCCGTCGGTGCCCTTCAGGCGCAGCTGGACCTGGCCAAATTGAACCTGAGCTTCACCCGCGTCACCGCGCCGATCAGTGGTCGCGTCAGCCGCGCCGAAATCACCGCCGGCAACCTGGTGACCGCCGATACCACGCCGCTGACCAGCGTCGTGTCCACCGAGAAGGTCTACGCCTACTTCGACGCTGACGAGCGTGTATTCCTCAAGTACACCCAACTCGCCCGCCAGGGCAAACGCGGCGCCACCACCCCGGTTTATATGGGCCTGTCCAACGAGGACGGCAACCCGCACCAGGGTGTGATGAATTTCATCGACAACCAGGTCAACCCGAAAACCGGCACCATTCGCGGTCGCGCAGTGTTCGACAACACCGACGGCAGCTACACCCCGGGCCTTTATGCACGCCTGAAACTGGTGGGCAGCGGCACTTATTCCGCCGTGCTGATCAATGACGAAGCGGTAGGCACCGATCTGGGCAAAAAATTCGTACTGGTCATGGATGCCGACAACAACACGGCCTACCGCGCCGTCGAACTGGGGCCGAAGATCGAAGGTTTGCGCATCGTGCGCAGCGGCCTGAACAAGGATGACACCGTCATCGTCAAGGGCCTGCAACGGGTACGCCCTGGCTCGCCGGTCACCCCTGAAGTGATCCCGATGGCCAGCGAACAGACCCTCGCGGCACTCGCTCAACAACGACAAGCGCTAGAAGCCAGCAACCTGCCCCAAGTCGCACCTGCCAAGGTTGCGCCGGGAACGGTGGTGAAATTGGCTGACGCGACTCCACGCGGTTAAGGGATAACGACTTCGATGAATTTTTCCCAATTCTTCATTTCACGGCCGATCTTTGCAGCGGTGCTGTCGCTGCTGATCCTGATTGCCGGCGCGATCTCGCTGTTCCAGTTGCCGATCAGCGAATACCCGGAAGTCGTGCCGCCGACCGTTGTGGTCCGCGCCAACTTCCCGGGTGCCAACCCTAAAGTCATCGGTGAAACCGTGGCCGCTCCGTTGGAGCAAGCCATCACCGGCGTCGAGAACATGCTGTACATGTCCTCGCAGTCTACCGCTGACGGCAAGATCACCCTGACCATCACCTTCGCGCTGGGCACCGACCTGGACAACGCACAGGTGCAGGTGCAGAACCGCGTGACCCGCACCGAGCCCAAGCTTCCAGAAGAAGTGACGCGCATCGGGATCACCGTCGACAAGGCTTCGCCCGACCTGACCATGGTCGTGCACTTGACCTCGCCGGACAAACGCTACGACATGCTGTACCTGTCCAACTACGCCCTGCTCAACATCAAGGATGAGCTGGCGCGCCTGGGCGGTGTCGGTGACGTGCAATTGTTCGGCATGGGCGATTACTCGCTGCGGGTGTGGCTCGATCCGAACAAGACCGCTTCACGCAACCTGACCGCCACCGATGTGGTGAGCGCGATTCGTGAGCAAAACCGTCAAGTGGCTGCCGGTGCACTGGGCGCGCCGCCTGCGCCAAATGCCACCGCGTTCCAGCTGTCGGTCAACACCCAGGGTCGTCTGGTTTCTGAAGAAGAGTTCGAGAACATCATCATTCGCTCCGGCGATAACGGTGAAATCACACGCCTCAAAGACATTGCCCGCGTCGAACTGGGTTCCAGCCAATACGCCCTGCGTTCCCTGCTCAATAACCAACCGGCGGTGGCGATCCCGATCTTCCAGCGTCCTGGCTCTAACGCCATCGAAATCTCCAATGAAGTGCGCGGCAAGATGGCCGAGCTGAAGAAGAACTTCCCTGAAGGCATGGACTTCAGCATCGTCTATGACCCGACGATCTTCGTGCGCGGCTCCATCGAGGCAGTGGTTCACACGCTTTTTGAAGCACTGATTCTCGTGGTGCTGGTGGTGATCCTGTTCCTGCAAACCTGGCGTGCCTCGATCATTCCGTTGGTAGCGGTGCCGGTTTCGCTGATCGGTACGTTTGCGGTGATGCACCTGTTCGGTTTCTCGCTGAACGCCTTGTCACTGTTTGGCCTGGTACTCGCCATCGGTATCGTGGTGGATGACGCCATCGTGGTGGTGGAGAACGTCGAGCGAAATATTGGACTGGGGCTGACGCCGGTCGAAGCGACCAAGCGGGCCATGCGTGAAGTGACCGGCCCGATCATCGCCACAGCGCTGGTGCTGTGTGCGGTGTTTATCCCGGCGGCGTTCATTTCGGGTCTGACTGGCCAGTTCTACAAGCAATTTGCGTTGACCATTGCCATCTCGACAGTGATCTCGGCGTTCAACTCGCTGACCCTGTCGCCGGCACTGGCTGCCGTATTGCTGAAAAGCCATGACGCACCGAAAGACCGTTTCTCCAAGGTCCTCGACAAGATTTTCGGTGGCTGGTTGTTCCGTCCGTTCAACCGCTTCTTTGACAAGGCCAGCCATGGTTATGTCGGCACCGTGGGCCGGGTTATCCGCAGCAGCGGGATCGCCTTGCTGCTGTACGCAGGCCTGATGGTGCTGACCTTCTTCGGTTTTTCCAATACCCCGACCGGTTTCGTCCCCGGCCAGGACAAGCAATACCTGGTGGCCTTCGCTCAATTGCCGGATGCGGCGAGCCTGGACCGTACCGAAGACGTGATCAAACGCATGTCCGACCTGGCGCTGAAACAGCCAGGCGTGGAAAGTGCGGTGGCCTTCCCCGGCCTGTCGATCAACGGCTTCACCAACAGTCCTAACGCCGGCATCGTGTTCGTGACGTTGAAACCGTTCGACGAGCGCAAAGACCCGAGCATGTCCGCCGGTGCAATTGCCGGCGCCCTGAACGGTCAGTTCGCCGGGATTCAAGAAGCCTACATGGCGATCTTCCCGCCGCCGCCAGTACAAGGTCTGGGCACCATTGGTGGTTTCCGCCTGCAAATCGAAGACCGGGGCAACCTGGGTTACGACGAGCTGTACAAAGAAACCATGAACATCATCAACAAAAGTCACAACGTGCCGGAACTGGCCGGCCTGTTCACCAGCTACACCGTGAACGTGCCACAGGTCGATGCCGCCATCGACCGGGAAAAAGCCAAGACCCACGGCGTGGCCGTCAGTGACATCTTCGACACCCTGCAGATCTACCTGGGTTCGCTGTATGCCAACGACTTCAACCGCTTCGGTCGTACCTACCAGGTCAACGTTCAGGCTGAACAACAGTTCCGTCTTGAACCGGACCAGATCGGTCAGCTGAAAGTGCGCAACAACAAAGGCGAAATGATCCCGCTGGCGACCTTCATCAAGGTCAGTGACACCTCGGGGCCGGACCGCGTGATGCACTACAACGGCTTTATCACGGCTGAAATCAACGGTGCGGCAGCGCCGGGCTACAGCTCTGGCCAGGCCGAAAAAGCCATCGAGAAACTGCTCAAGGAAGAACTCCCGAACGGCATGACCTACGAATGGACGGACCTGACCTACCAACAGATTCTGTCCGGCAACACCGCCCTGTTCGTGTTCCCGCTCTGCGTATTGCTGGCGTTCCTGGTACTCGCGGCCCAGTACGAAAGCTGGAGCCTGCCACTGGCGGTGATCCTGATCGTACCGATGACCTTGCTGTCGGCCATTACCGGTGTGATTGCTTCGGGGGGTGACAACAACATCTTCACCCAGATCGGCTTGATCGTACTGGTGGGACTGGCCTGTAAGAACGCGATTCTGATCGTCGAGTTTGCCAAGGACAAACAGCAGGACGAAGGCATGAGCCCGCTGGCTGCGGTCCTCGAAGCGTGCCGCCTGCGACTGCGCCCGATCCTGATGACCTCCTTCGCGTTCATCATGGGTGTTGTGCCACTGGTGTTCTCCAGCGGTGCCGGTGCCGAGATGCGTCACGCCATGGGTGTGGCGGTGTTCTCCGGGATGCTCGGGGTGACCTTCTTCGGTCTGTTGCTGACACCGGTGTTCTACGTATTGATTCGCAACTTTGTCGAGCGCGCAGAGGCGCGCAAAGCCGCCAAGGCCCTCAAACTGGAGTCGCAGCAATGAGTTTGAAAGCGTTCCTGCCGAGCTTGCTGGTACTAGCCCTAAGTGCCTGTGCCGTCGGCCCGGACTACAAGACCCCAGCGACTGCACCGGCCCACATCACGGCGGCTACCGATGGCGCTGCCGGTCAGAAAAACTTCGACCGCTCGCACTTCGAGGGCATCTGGTGGCAGCAATTCGAGGACCCGACCCTTAACCAGCTGGTGACTCGATCGCTGCAAGGCAACCGTGATTTGCGTGTGGCCTTCGCGCGCTGGAAAGCTGCTCGGGCGATCCGTGATGACGTCAGCAACGACGCCATGCCGACCATCACCAGCCGGGTCAGCGGTGATTTTGGCGATGGGCAAGTCCCGGGGCAGACTACCGACAAGGTCAATAGCGAACGCTACGACCTTGGCCTGGACATGGCGTGGGAAATAGACTTGTTTGGCCGCATCCAGCGCAACCTGGAATCAGCCAACGCTGAACAGCAGGCACTCGAGGCGGACTTGTACCAACTGCAAGTCAGCATGATTGCCGAACTGGTGGATTCCTACGGTCAACTCCGTGGTGCGCAACTGCGTGAAAAAATCGCCTTGGCCAACCTGAGCAACCAGCAGGAATCGCGCAAAATCACCATCAGTCTGCGTGATGCCGGCGTCGGCGATCAGTTGGATGTCGAGCGTGCCGATGCACGTCTGGCGTCCGTCGAAGCCAGCGTGCCGCAATTGCAGGCCGAGCAGGTACGGCAGAAAAACCGCATCGCGACCCTGTTGGGTGAGCGCCCGGAGAAACTGACCGTCGATCTGAGTCCCAAGAACTTGCCGGCAATCGCTAAAGCGCTGCCGATTGGCGATCCGGGTGAACTGCTGCAACGTCGCCCGGACATTCTCAGCGCCGAACGCAAACTGGCGTCTGCCACCGCCCGTATCGGCGTGGCCACGGCTGATTTGTTCCCTCGGGTCAGCCTCAGCGGCTTCCTGGGTTTCACCGCCGGTCGCGGTTCGCAAATCGGTTCCTCGGCGGCCAACGCTTGGGCACTGAGCCCCGCCATCACTTGGGCGGCGTTTGACCTGGGCAGCGTCAAGGCCCGTATACGCGCTGCCGATGCGGATGCCGAAGGCGCACTCGCGACTTACGAGCAGCAAGTGCTGTTGGCGCTCGAGGAATCGGAAAACGCGTTCAGCGACTACGGCAAACGGCAGCAACGGTTGATCTCACTGATTCGTCAGAGCGAATCGAGCCGCGCCGCCGCCAACCTGGCCGAAGTTCGTTACCGCGAAGGCACGGCGGACTTCCTCGTCCTGCTCGACGCTCAACGTGAGCGACTGGCCGCCGAAGATACCCAGGCCCAGGCCGAAACCGAACTGTATAGCGGCATTGTCGCAATTTACAAAGCTCTGGGCGGTGGCTGGCAACCCGAGACAGTCGCCAGCAAGTAAGCTTCTTAAAGAGCTCCTTTGGTTGGTCGCAACCAGCCAATTTTTTAGCCCTGCGCCTCATTCGGTCGCGGGGCTTTTTTTTCGTCTGCTGATTCTCCAACCGACTGCAATCCCCTGTGGGAGCGAGCCTGCTCGCGATAGCGATATACCATTCAGCATTGATGTTGGCTGACACACCGCTATCGCGAGCAGGCTCGCCCACAGGGGTTAGTGGGTTGTCCTGTCATTGCTGTTTTCCAGAACAGTCACCGTCGCCGTTGTCCCCGCGCGCAGGATGTTGTTGCTGACGTAGTCGGCGTCAATCTGAATCCGTACAGGCACCCGTTGCGCCAGTTTGACCCAGGTATAGCTGGGGTTGATGCTGGCCAGCAAGCGCCCACCGGGCAGGTTTTCGCGGTCGGCAATAGCAACAGCGATGCTTTGCACGGTGCCACCGAAGGCTTCGCCGCTCATCAATTCGATGTTGACCCGGTCGCCCTCTGCGATGCGGGGCAACTTGGTCTCTTCAAAGTAGCCGCTGACATAAAACGACTGGCTGTCCACCAGTGCCAACAAAGGGCCACCGACAGTGGCATAGTCGCCCTGACGGGTCAGCAGGTTGGTGACATACCCGGTAACGGGAGACTCGACCCGAGTGCGTTGCAAGTTGAGTTCAGACTGGGTCAATGCCGCGATGGCCAGGTCCACATTGGCCTGGGCCAATATCAGATTGGCCTGGTTACGCAGCAGATCGGCTTCAGCCACGGTCACCTCCGTGTTGGCTTTTTCCCACTCTTCACCCGAGATCGCCGAGCGCTCCTTAAGCGTACGCCTGCGGTGCTCTTCGCTCCTTCGCTGTCTAAGCAGTGATTCGCTGGCGGCAATCGCCGCCTGGGATTGCCCCAGCGAAGCTTTCGCCACTTCCACTGAACGTTTGGAGTGTTCCACTGCCAGGGTGTAACGAGCCGGGTCGATTTCCAGCAATAGCTGACCTTTCTCAACATGCTGGTTGTCTCGAACGCCGAGCCTGACGATACGTCCCGAAACGTCGGCAGATAACGTCACCACATCAGCGCGCACCCGCGCATCCCGCGTCCAGGGGGCTCGGGTGTAATGTTCCCAGGCAAACCAGCCAAGAACCAAGGCCAGTACTACAACGCCCAGTGTGACGAGTCGGGGAAGGATGTTCTTCAAGGCATCAGGCTCCCATTACCAGAATCAAAGTTGCGCACACGCAGGCATACAGCGCGCCCTCGAATAACGCTTCATGCCAGACAAAACGCAGCACGCCGAGGCGGCGCAAGCCCCAGTCCAGCGCCAGAAAAATCGGCAGCGCCAATAGCAGTGCTTGTGCGATTGGCGGCAGGTACACGCCACCCAGTTCAAAATCAATGGGCAAGGGCCGGCACTCCCGCGACGTCTACAGGTTGGAAAAACTCGCGGTAGCGCTGTATGAACGACTCCACGATCAGCAACGCTACGCGCATCCGGAACACCGACCACAGATGTTCGTGAACCTCCAGATGCAGATCGTCCAGCTCATCGCCCAAGGCGTGCAAATCCCCCAGCAGCTGGTTGAGGTCTGCCCCGGGTCGCCCGGCAACCCATCTTCCACAGTCCCGGACCGTCGCCATTAACCGGCGTTGTTGCTCTGAACTCAAGAGCGCGTTGCCCTGGCCCTGCTGCCTGAGCTGGTTCAACGCAACGCCCAAGGCCATGCACCCGAGGCTGACCTGAAACAATTCGCCGGAGGATTTGTCGCTGGTCGCCGGCAACAAGCCCAACATCATGGTCAGTCGATCGACCATGCGGCTTTCAAAGGCAAATTGCTGTTCGTCGGTGGCTGGCGCCTTCATCAAGGCACGGACCTGCTCAGCGTTTTCCTTGAACAGCCGGCGAATCCGCAAAACGGGCCTGAACGGGAAGATCAAGGCGAAGACGCTCAATGCCAGCACCGTTGCGCTGACATAGGCGCCGGCGAACTCGAACCACTGCATCGCACTGTTCTGGCCGATACCGACGTTTTGCGGCCCCAACAATAGAAAGGTCGACAACCCAAGACCGATGCCCGTACCGGTGGTCGCCGGCGTGGCGAGCCCTACCGCGACCGCGTACAGCAACGGCGCCAACAGCAATGCCATCAGCTCGAAATTACTGATCATTGGCATCAGCATGAATTGGTAAAGCGCCGACACCAGCAACGCCAGGCCCAGGCCCCTTGCATAGCTTTGCGCAGCCAGTAGCGGTCTCGGAAAAGTCGCCATCAGCGAACAGAGAATCCCGACCAGAACCATTCCGCCGCGCGCGCCATCCCAGCCTGTCTCGATCCAGATCAGACCCGCAACCACAAACGCGGTAAAAGCCCGAATGGCGTTCATCGCGGCCAGGGTGAAATCCAGATGCAGCGGATTCTCCTGTCCCCGAAAGACGCTGCTGGCCTGACGCCCTTCCTGAATCGCGTCGCTCAATTCCAGAATCTGCTCCAGTTGCTGTAATAAACGCGCTTGCTCCCAGCGCAGGGCCCAGGCCAGCGAACGCAGTGTGGCTGGCATGGCTTCGGTCAGCTGTTCAGCCTTGTACGCCTGATCATCGAAACGCTGTTGCAATGTCGCAAAATGCTGACGCGCATCGGCCGATAGCGAGCGGCCCTTTTGCGCCAGCTCATCGAGAAACGTCAGCTCTTCGTCGCGCAAACGCTGTATTTCCACAGGTAAATCACCTTTCCAGCGCTCGGTCAGCAGTTCCCGCTGATGGCGCAGCGCCATCAACCGCGATGTCAGCAACACCAATTGGTTTCCCAGCAACTGGACCAGGCTATTGGCACTGCGTAATCGAGGCGCATCAAAGTAAAGATGCCGGCGCAATCCTTCCAGGGCGCTGATTTCACCTAGCAGTTGCATTTGCCTGCGTTGAAAATCGGCATCGCTTTCTTCCGTGCGTATGACGGCGCCGGCGTGTGTCGCCAGTAACTTGATCACTTGATCAATCTTGGTGAAGTAGCTTCGGGCCACGGCTTCCGGACGCGCCGTCAGCAGGCTGACAACGCAGACGCATGCCACCGCCAGAAGCGTCTCGGTCAGGCGCGTAACGGCCAGCAGGAAAGTGCCGTCTTGATCAGGCACGGCCAACAACGCCACCACCACCGCCGTGTAGCCGCTGAGCACGAACGCCTGGGAACTGGTGTAGCGCAACAACGTCCCACCAGCGGTGCACAGGGCCAGCCACAGGGCCAGGGTGACGATGAACGGCAGCGGCGCCTGGGGAAAGATCGCCATGATCACCACCGCCGCGGCAGCCCCCAGGGTGGTGCCGATGACCTGGCCGAAACTGCGGGCCAGTGCCATGCCAGCCAATGGCTGACTGACGATAACCACCGCCATGATTGACCACTTGGGTTGATCGAGGTCGAACAGGAACGCCAGGTACAGCGTCAGCAATCCGGCCACAATGGTTCTAAAGGCAAACAGCAGCACCCCTTGCCCGGGATTGAGTATGGCTTTGAAGTATTGAAGCAGCGGTTGCATGGGAACACTCTTGGAGTCAACTCTAGCAAGCGTAGTCACTGCTTCAAGGCCTCGACAGGTTTCAATGTCGACGCAACCTGTAGGCAAAATCCACGACATTGAGCCATGTCAGGGTTTGACTCACAGCCCGGGCTGACCGAAGCTGACGACCTTTGCAAAAGCTTGCCAGCTCCTGGATTCCTGCATGCCCCAGTCCCGCCGCTACTTGCTCGTCAGTCTCTGTGTACTGGTTGCCATCACTATCGTCTGGCTATTGCTGCGCAGCACAACGCCTGAAGTGCCCGAAGCCATCAAGCGCGGTTACAGCGAAGCGTTGACTCAGGCGCGTGCCGGTCAACCGGGGGCTGCACGGGTGCTTTACCAGCAAATGGGCCGCCCTGATCTCTCGACCAAGCGGCGAATCTGGCTGCATGCGGAGTTGCCCAATTACCCAAGCCCGCAGGCCCTGAAACTGGCGAGCGCGGACCTGCAGCATCCCAATGAAGACGTGCGGATCGCCGCGATTAAAAGCATTAGTGGTCTGGTCTCCTCGGGGCAACGCAGCCTCTTGATTGGCCCAATGCTCGATGACGACGTAGAAAAGGTACGATTTGCCGCCGTCAACGCACTGCTAGGGCTGTCGCCGGATGATCTGGGATTGTATTTCGGGCCTTTGGAGCAAGCCATCGATGCTTGGGAACTGGCCCTTAAAAGTCAACCGCCCAGCGCCCAAAACCAATACCAGTTGGCGCGCCTGCACCTGCACAATGCCGAATTGAAAGAGGCGCAGGAGGCGCTTGAGCGCACATTACAGCTGGACCCAGGCAATCTGCCGGCCCTGGTGATGCAAATTGATGTCCTCGACCGGCAAGGCCAGAGCGATGCCGCGCGCCAATTGCTGGCGAAACAGTTGAAAACGCAGCCCGACTCGGCCTATCTGCAACATGCCTTGGGGCTTTGGTTGTTACACCACGGGCAAAGTGAATTTGCCTTGCTCGGTCTTTCCAAAGCCGTGGAACTGGAGCCAGACAACAAGGACTATCGCTACGACCTGGCGACCACCTTGCACCTTGAGCAAGAACTGGAAGCTGCGCAAAAGCAATTACAGGAGATCGTCCAGCGCCACCCGGCCGACCGCAAGGCGCGGGTGCTGCTGATCAACTACTGGAAGGAAAGCGGACAGCTACAGAACGTGCAGATTCTGCTGGCGCAGCTGGAACAGCTCAACCCGGATGACCCCGCCTTGCAGCAAGGTTTGTAACACCACCCTCTGTAGCAGCCGCCGAAGGCTGCGTCCTTGTGCGTAGCAACCTCCCACCGTCCGACAACGAGCGCTACGCACTCGAACGCAGCCTTCGGCAGTTGCTACACGTCAGGTCAGCAAAAAGGTTGAACCGTCATCACCGCCAGAGGTCAAGTGAACAGGCAGTCCCTACAGGCCCCTCAAGCCTGCAGCCTCACTTCCCCTAGTCATGAGAGGGCATTTTTTGTCTACATCAAACGAGTTGTTCAGTGCAAAAGCCGCCACCGGCATCGAAGGTCTGGATGACATCCTGGCCGGTGGATTGTCCCGTGGACACGTTTTTTTGCTGGAGGGCGAACCCGGAACCGGCAAAACCACCGTCGCGTTGCATTTTCTGTTGGCTGGCGCCCGCGCTGGCGAACGCTCGTTGTACATCACGCTGTCAGAAACAGAGCGTGAGCTGCGTCAAGGCGCACTGTCCCACGGCTGGGAGCTGGATGAGAACATCCACATCTTCGAGTTGACCCCTCCGGAAAGCCTGCTCAATGCCGAGCATCAGCAAAGCCTGTTGTACTCCTCGGACCTTGAGCTGGGCGAAGCCACCAAGCAGATTTTCGAAGTGGTCGAGCGGGTCAAACCCACTCGCGTGGTACTCGACAGCCTCTCTGAAATCCGCCTCCTGGCCCAGAGCTCACTGCGTTATCGTCGGCAGATTCTGGCCATCAAACACTACTTTGTGCGTTACGACGCCACCGTGCTGTTGCTGGATGACCTGACCACCGAATCCCTGGATAAAACCGTACACAGCGTCGCGCACGGCGTGATTCGCCTTGAAGAACTGACGCCCAACTATGGCGCCGAACGTCGTCGCATCCGCGTGGTGAAGTACCGCGGCCAGAAATACCGCGGCGGTTATCATGACTTCACCATCATGGGCGACGGCGTGCATGTGTTCCCGCGCCTGGTGGCTGCCGAACACCGTGGCGGCTATGTCCGCCAACAGTTGACCAGCAGCATCAACGAAATGGACGCCCTGCTCGGCGGCGGTATCGAAACGGGTTCCAGCACGTTGATCCTCGGTCCGGCCGGTACCGGTAAATCGCTGATCTCGATGATATTCGCCGCTGCCGCCGTGGCGCGTGGTGAAAAAGCCGCGCTGTTCATCTTCGATGAAGAACTGGGGCTGTTGTTTGAGCGCATGAAGAACATGGGCATCGACCTGCAGGCGCTGCAAGACACCGGCAACCTGCTGATCGAACAAGTGGACGCCGCCGAACTGTCCCCCGGCGAGTTCTCCCACCGGGTGCGTCGTTGTGTCGATGAGCGTGAAATCAAAACCGTGGTGATCGACAGCATCAACGGTTATCAGGCCGCGATGCCCGAGGAGAACGCACTGGTGCTGCATATGCACGAGTTGCTGCTGTACCTCAACCGGCGAGGCGCTGCGACGTTCATGACGGTCGCCCAACACGGGCTGGTCGGTGACATGCAGGCGCCGGTCGACATTACCTATCTGGCTGACACAGTGATTCTGTTGCGCTACTTCGAAGCCGTGGGCAAGGTTCGCCGGGCAATCTCGATCATCAAGAAGCGCACCGGCAGCCATGAATCGACCATCCGCGAATACCGCATCGGCAGCCGGGGCATGACGATTGGTGAACCACTGGATGCATTCCAGGGCGTATTACGTGGCGTGCCAACGTATCTGGGCGCGAGCCAGCCGCTGCTTCAGGACGATATCCGGTGAGTATCATTGAGGCGATGTCCGAGCGCGCGATCATTCTCGCGCCGCTGGGACGCGACAGCCAGATTGCGCTGATGATGCTCAATGAAGCGGGTTTCGAAGGCATTGTGGCCCGCGATCTGTCGACGTTGTGCAGCGAGCTGGTGCATGGTGCCGGATTGCTGGTGATCGCTTCGGAAGCGCTGATCGGTTGTGCTCTCGACCCTCTTCTGCATCTGATCGAGCAACAACCGGCGTGGTCCGACCTGCCGATCGTACTGCTGACCCATCATGGAGGTCCCGAGCAGAACCCGGCTTCGCGACTCGGACCGCAGCTGGGTAATGTGACCTTCCTTGAGCGCCCGTTTCATCCGGTGACCTTGATCAGCCTCGTCACCACCGCACTGCGCGGACGGCGACGACAATATGAGGCCCGGGACCGGTTGATCGATTTGAGCCAAAGTGAGCTCCGTCTGCAAAATACCCTGGAAACCCTCGAACAACAGGTCGAGGAGCGCACCGCGCAACTGAGGCACAACGAAGAAGCCCTGAGGCAGTCGCAGAAAATGGAAGCGGTGGGCCAACTTACCGGCGGTATCGCCCATGACTTCAACAACATGCTGACCGGCATTATCGGCAGCCTGGAGCTGCTGCGCCGGCGCTTGGCTCGCGGCCGCACCGAGGACCTGGACGGGTTGATTGATCTGGGCGTGACTTCGGCGAACCGCGCAGCGGGCCTGACCCATCGTCTATTGGCGTTCTCGCGGCGCCAATCGCTGGATTCCAAACCGGTGGAGATGAACACGCTGGTGGTGTCCATGGGCGAACTGCTGCAACGCAGCATCAACGAAAGTATTCAGCTGGACATGCAGTTGAGTGACGATCTTTGGGTCGCCGAGGCTGATCCCAACCAACTGGAAAGCGCCCTGCTCAACCTTGTGCTTAACGCTCGCGATGCGATGCCCGAAGGCGGCACGCTGGTCGTCAACACCTCCAATCAGCAGCTGGATTCGGCATTCGTTGCGGACCACGGCAATTTGCTGCCTGGTGATTACGTCGTGCTGCGAGTGACCGACACCGGCTGTGGCATGGCCGAAAGCACGATCAACCGGGCCTTTGACCCCTTCTTTACAACCAAACCGATCGGCCAGGGCACTGGGTTGGGGTTGTCGATGATTTACGGCTTTAGCAAGCAGTCTCATGGTCACGTCACGATTGACAGCGAAGTGGGCCACGGCACATCGGTGAGTCTGTTTCTGCCGCGTTACAGCGGGGATCTGGCCGAGGAAAGCCTGAGCGACATCCAGCTTGCCCCACACGCTCTGGACGGTGAAACCGTACTGATTGTCGAAGACGACCCGGCGGTACGCGTACTGGTCAGCGCGGTATTGAGTGAATTGGGCTACGCCTTCGTTGAAGCGGGCGATGCTGACAGCGCGGTGCCGATTCTCGACTCCGACCAACGTATTGATCTGTTGATCAGTGATGTGGGATTGCCGGGAATGAATGGCCGGCAATTGGCGGAAATCGGTCGGCAGTATCGGCCTGACCTGAAGGTGTTGTTCATCACCGGCTATGCCGAACACGCGGCCGTTCGTGGAGGGTTTCTGGACCCCGGCATGCAAATGATCACCAAACCCTTCACCTTCGACCTGCTGACGGCCAAGGTGCGAGAGATGATCAGAATCTAAGCGCCCCCCCGACAACCGATTGCAACGAGCTCAGGACAGCATTTGCTGCATGAGCTCTTGCAGTTCATCCAGATCGAACGGCTTGGCCAGGATCGGCGCGGTTTTGGTGATGGGGCTGTCGGTCTCGCGGATTTCCTGCGGATAACCGCTGATAAAAATCACTTTGAGTTCCGGTCGCAGCTTCACCGCAGGCTCGGCGATCTGTACGCCGGAAATCCCGCCGGGCAAGCGAAAATCAGTGATCATCATGTCCAGGTGCGGTTTGCTCGCCAGTATTTCAAAGGCCTGCTCGCCGTTTTCGGCCTGCAGCACCCGGTAACCTTCACCCGACAAATAAGCGGACAACACCATCAGAATCGAGGGGTCATCCTCGACAATGAGTACTACATCTTGCGCATCTTCACTCATGGGAAGCCTTTGTTCGGTCAATAGCTGCTGATACGACCGTAGGGTCGATCAGAGGTTGCGTTTATCTGGCTGTTTTCCTACAGCGGCAGACAAACGCGAAATAAGGCGCCTTCGTTGATTTTGCTCTCGACGGCGATGGAACCGCCATGGGCGGCAACAATTTGTTCTGAAATAAACAGCCCCAAGCCCAGCCCCGCAACCACGGTTTTGGCTGAAACACGCTCGAACTGTTGAAAAATACGCTTCTGGTTTTCTTCGCTGATGCCGATCCCGCGATCCTGCACCTCAACCCGGGCCTGACCTTCATGTGCGTAAACCCGTACGTCTATCTGGCTCTTGCCACCATAACGCAAGGCGTTGGTCAGTAGATTTGAAATGACTTGCTCAATGCGGAATTCGTCCCAGTTGCCGACTACTGGGTGCTCAGCAACAAAGTGTGTGGAACACTCGGCGGTATCGACCTGGGGCGCAAAGTTTTGCAGCAGGTTGCTGACCAATTGCACCAGATCAAATCGGCTCGGCCGGATCGACAGCTTGCCGGTGCGGATGCGCGACACGTCCAGCATGTCTTCGATCAGGCGGATCAGGCTTTTGATCTGGCGCTCATCGCGGTCGACCATGGCGTGCATCTTGTCCAGCGTGAACGCCGAAGCGTTGTCCCGGGCCAGGTGCATCTTGCGCAACTGGGTTTCAAGGATCAGGCCATTGAGCGGCGTGCGCACTTCGTGGGCGACGATCGACATGAAGTCATCGCGCATACGCACCGCCTGCTCCAGTTCCAGCTGAGTGCGCTGCAACTGCTTGAGCAGCTCTTCTTGCTCGCGACGGCTCTGTTCCAGCGCTTCAACCTGCTGCTTCATCGCCTTGCTCTGGCGATACAGGTCCACGAACACGTTGACCTTGCTCTTGACCGCATGGATATCCAGCGGCTTGTGCAAGAAATCCACCGCCCCGCTTTCATAGCCTTTGAACGCGTAGTTCAACTCGCGACCGGCCGCACTGACAAACACGATCGGGATGTTTTTGGTTTTTTCCGTGCCGCGCATCAATTCGGCGAGTTCAAAGCCATTCATGCCCGGCATCTGTACATCGAGAATGGCCATGGCGAATTCGTGCTGCAACAACAGCGACAAGGCTTCATCGGCGGACAAGGCTTTGTAGACCATACGGTCTTCACGCTTGATCAGCGCTTCGAGCGCCAGCAGGTTCTCCGGCAGATCGTCGACGATCAGCAATTTGGCTTGAATGTTACTTAACATGCTATTCGTTCCAGCTCGACAAGCAGACGGCCGATGCCGCGGACAGTGAGAATATGGTCAGGCTGCTGAATATCCAGCGCTGCCTGGGGCATGGTCGCGACCTGCGCCTCAGTCGGGTCTTGCACAACCGTCAGGCCACCGCGACGTTTAACGTGCGAAAGGCCACGGGCCCCATCGCGATTGGCCCCGGTCAGCAGCACGGCGGCCAAGGCTGAACCGTAGGCATCGGCTGCGGATTCGAAGAGGTAATCGATGGCGGGACGCGAATGATGCACGCGATCTTCCAGGCTCAACGAGAAGCTGTGGTCCTGTTCCACCGACAAGTGATAACCGGGTGTGGCGAAATACAGCGTCCCCGCTTCGACCCGGGTTTTATCGGTCGCTTCCATTACAGGCATCGATACCCTGCGTGCAAACACCTCGGCCAACAGGCTGCGGCGCTCGTCAGGAAGGTGCAGCACCACAATGATCGGCAGTGTGAAGCCTTCACGCAGCGGGCCAAGAATCGTGAGCAACGCCTCGACTCCGCCGGCCGAAGCGCCGATCACGATAGCCTTTATTGAAGGAACATCTGCTGCGTCGCTCATGATTTTCGGTAGATCCGTTCTTGTTTGACCAGCGGCTCAAACCGGTTGCCAAAGGCGGAAAAATCCGGTGTTTCCTTGCTGCCCAGCACCAGGAACCCACGGTGACACAGGGACTCATGGAACAACCCGAACGCACGATCCTGAAGTTTTTTATTAAAATAAATCAATACATTACGGCACGAAATCAATTGAGTTTCTGAAAAGACACTGTCGGTCGCGAGGCTGTGATCGGCGAACGTCACGTTCTCACACAGGCTCTTGTCGAAAATAGCGTAACCATAAGCCGCGGTGTAGTAGTCGGCGAATGAACACTGGCCACCTGCCTGCTGATAGTTAGAAGTGTAGGCCCGGACATTTTCCATGGAGAAAATCCCCTGCTTGGCCTTTTCCAGTGAGTGTGGGTTGATGTCAGTGGCATAAATGATGGTGCGGTCGAGCAAGCCTTCTTCACGCAGCAGAATCGCCATCGAATAGACCTCTTCACCCGTGCTGCAACCGGCGATCCAGATCTTGATCGATGGATAGGTCTTGAGCAGAGGCACTACTTCCTTGCGGATCGCGAGGAAGTGCGAAGGGTCGCGAAACATTTCGCTGACCGGGATCGTCAACAGTTGCAGCAATTGCATGAAAGCGGTCGGGTCGTGCAGCACCTTTTCTTGCAGGGCCGAGATGGTGTTGCACTCGAATTGAACCAGCGCATGATTCACCCGGCGCTTGATTGAAGCGCCGGAATAATCGCGAAAGTCGTAGCTGTACTTGAGGTAAATGGCCTCAATCAACAAACGCAATTCGATTTCGCTATTTCGCTCCACTGAACAAATGCCTTCCACTAGATGCGTTCCATCTTCGGTAACCACACGCGAATCAGCGAGAACAGTCGGTCCAGGTCGATGGGCTTGGCCAGGTAATCGTTGGAGCCGGCTTGCAGACAGCGCTCCTGATCGTCCTTCATGGCCTTGGCCGTCACCGCAATGATCGGCAGCTTGCGCCAGCGCGGGTCCTTGCGGATCTCGATAGTGGCTTCGAAGCCATCCATCTCCGGCATCATCACGTCCATCAACACCAGATCGATGTCCTCGACTTCATTGAGTCTTTCAATCGCTTCACGACCGTTTCGGCCAATGACCACGACTGCACCCTTTTGCTCCAGCGCACTGGTGAGGGCGAAGATATTGCGAACATCGTCGTCCACCAGCAGCACCTTGCGACCCTCGAAGACCTTGTCGCGGCTGCGCGCGGTCTTGAGCATCCTCTGCCGTTCATGGGACAACTTCGATTCGACTTTGTGCAGAAAGAGTGTGACCTCATCCAGCAATCGCTCAGGCGAGCGAGCGCCCTTGATGATGATCGAACGCGAATACTTGCGCAGCTCGGCCTCTTCATCGCGAGTCAGGTTGCGTCCGGTGTAGACAATCACCGGCGGGAACGAGCAGATGTCTTCGGTGGACATGCGCTTGAGCAAGTCGTTGCCGAGCATGTCCGGCAGCTTCAGGTCGATGATCATGCAATCGAAAATCGTCGTGCGCAGCAGGTCCAGAGCGTCCTGAGCCAGGCCAACGGCCGTGATTTCGATGTCTTCGTCGCCAATCAGGCGGGCAATGCTGTCGCGCTGCAGGTCGTCGTCCTCCACCAGCAGCACCCGTTTGACCTTCTGGGTCAGCTTGGCTTCGAGGCGGGCGAACACGTCCTTGAGTTCTTCGCGGGTGGTTGGCTTGACCGCGTAACCGATGGCGCCCATGTGCATTGCGGCTTCAACCCGGTCTTCAACCGAAATCACGTGCACCGGAATGTGCCGGGTTTCGGCGTGTTCCTTCAGGCGCTGCAATACGGTCAGACCGGAGTGATCGGGCAGGCGCATGTCCAGCAAAATGGCGTCGGGAATAAACTCCTTGGCCAGGTCATAACCTTCGTCGGCACCGTGGGCGACCAGGCATTGATAGCCCAGTTCATGGGCGAGATCGTAGAGGATGTGCGCAAAGTTGGGCTCATCTTCCACCACCAGAATACAACGCGTCTTGAACGGCGCTTGAGCGCGGTCATCATTGAAGCGCGGAATATCCACCTCGGCAATCAGCGGCACCAGCGCTGCCGCTGCCACGCGGTGGGTGATTGCCATGGGGGACGCCTTCATCGGTTCGACAGGCGTGTCGCCCGGCTCGACATATTGCTGAGGCAAGACCAGGGTGAACACACTGCCCTGCCCCGGCTCACTGGTTACGCTGATCGAACCACCGAGCAGCGCGGCCAGGTCCCGGGAAATCGACAAGCCCAGACCGGTGCCGCCATAGCGCCGATTAGTGGTGCCATCGGCCTGGCGAAACGCTTCGAAAATACCGTCCTGCTGGTCCTCGGCAATACCGATACCGGAGTCGCGGATGATAAAGGCGACGCCGTTATTGGGCTGCGACGCCACGGCCAGGCTGACCGAGCCCCTCTCGGTGAACTTCACTGCGTTCGACAGCAGATTTTTGATCACTTGTTCCAGACGCTGGCGATCGGTGAAGAGCATCTTCGGCGAACCGGGTTGCGACTCGACATGAAACGCGAGGTTCTTGTCCGCCGCCATCGGTTCGAACATCCCGCGCAAACCGTCTACCAGACGCTCGACGCTGACGTTCTCGGGATGCATCTCCAGTTTGCCGGCCTCGACCTTGGAAATATCGAGGATGTCGTTGATCAGATTGAGCAAGTCATTACCGGCGGAATAGATCGACTCGGCGAATTTCACCTGCTCGGCCGTGAGGTTTTCCTGCGGGTTTTCAGCGAGCAATTTGGCCAGGATCAACGAACTGTTCAGCGGCGTGCGCAATTCGTGGGACATGTTGGCGAGAAACTCGGACTTGTACTTGCTGGAGCGCTGCAACTCCAGTGCGCGATCTTCAAGCTGCACCTGAGCCTGATTGAGCTCGGTGTTTTTCAGGTCCATGGCATCGCGTTGATCCGCCAGGATCTGCGCTTGCTCAGCGAGCTGCTCGTTGGTCTGTTCCAGTTCGACCTGCTGGGTTTCCAGGTGCGCCTGGGACTCCTTGAGAATTCGCGACTGTTCTTCCAGCTCTTCGTTGGCAGTCTTGAGCTCTTCTTGCTGCACTTGCAGTTCTTCATTGAGCTGCTGGGTTTCGCCCAACACTTCCTGCAACCGTTGGCGATAGCGAGCGGCCTCGATGGAAGTGCCGATGTTGCCGGCAATCAACTCCAGCAACTCGATGTCACGATCATTCAACGGCCGCAGGAAACCAAGTTCGATCACGCCGTTGATCCGCTCGTCATCACTGGTCGGCACCACGAGCACGCTATGCGGCAGGCCTTCGCCCAACCCGGAACTGACCTTGAAGTAATCGCGGGGAACGTCATCTAGACGGATCAGGCGAGCCTGGTTCGCGACCTGACCGACAATCCCTTCATCGCTGTAGATGTGCTGGTCACGTTCTTCCTGCTCACGGGAGAAACCGTAAGAAGCAATACGCTTGAGGCCGCCGTGCTCTTCGCGAACATAAATGGCGGCGACAGCGGTGCCCAGGTACTGCGCGCAAAACTGCAAAATGTTGCGGCCCAATACATTGAGGCTCAGTTGCCCCAACACTTGTTCGGCCAGCTCGGTCTGGCCATTGCGCAGCCAGGCCTGTTGTTCCAGACGCCGGGCGCTGACTTGTTGTGCCGCCAGGTTGGCACTGTAGACTTGCGAAAGATTGAGCAGGTCGCGACGGCCAATGTAGGCCAGCAAGGCGCTGA
The DNA here is from genome assembly GCF_031456105.1 of Pseudomonas sp. BE134. Classification (NCBI taxonomy): domain Bacteria; kingdom Pseudomonadati; phylum Pseudomonadota; class Gammaproteobacteria; order Pseudomonadales; family Pseudomonadaceae; genus Pseudomonas; species Pseudomonas sp. BE134. The sequence continues at coordinate 54,582 of NZ_JAVDUA010000011.1, forward strand.
TACTGGCGACGAACAGCAGGTACAGGCCGATGCTCCAGATCGTGGTTCGGCGCACTTCGTCGTTACGCGTGGCGCGCAACTGCTGCTCCATATCGATCACTTCTTCGAACTGCTTGCGAATTTCATCCGTCAGCCGCTTGCCGCGCCCGGTCTTTACCGCGGCGCGGTAATCCCCGCTGGTACGCTGCAAATCGATCATCGATTGCGCGTAGGTGGTCCAGTCCGTCTGCAAAGCTTGCAGACGACGCACACGATCGGTCTGCGCCGGGTTGTCAGCGGTGAGTTCCAGCAAAGTGTTAAGGGCGACCGTGATTCTGGGTTTGGCGGTTTCGTAGGGATCAAGAAAGCGTTCATCGCCGGTCAGCAGGTAACCGCGCATGCCGGTTTCCAGATCAACCGTCAGCTTGGAAGCTTCATTGGCGTTATTGATCACCCGGTCGGTGTGCTCGACCCACTGGATCACCGACAACAGATAAGTGATCAGCGAGACAAAAAACACCGCACTGATGACGCCGACCCCCAATGGCAGGCTGACGTTGCGGCTCAGGAGTTTGCGGAATCGTTGCTCATCAACCGAAGACGCAGTGGTCATGGGGAGGCCTTGTCGAACTGTTCAAAACGAAGGAGTTTGCCCCAAAAAAGGGGATGTGATCCAATTTTCTACCGCGTATCAAGGTAAATACCCGCATTTAGCTGCGCGGGCGCAAAGGGAGCGGTTATCCTTGCTGTTTCTTGTACCGTGATTCTTTTTTGCGCAGCGTTGGGAACTTGTCGGGATCCGCCACTTACTCATGCAAGAGGCCGGCGATTTTTAATGACCGGCACCCTGAATTCATTCTTTGAGAGCTCCCACTATGTCCGCCGACGCATCCATCATATTAGTAGTCGAAGACGATGCCATTGTGCGCATGCTGATCGTTGACGTGCTGGAGGAGCTGGAGTTCAAAGTACTTGAGGCGGATGGCAGCGAACAGGCGCTGGAATTTCTCAACGACGAAGACCAGTACATCGATTTGATGATGACCGATGTCGGCTTGCCCGTGATGGACGGACGAGAACTGGCCGTTCAGGCAAGGATGCTGCGCCCTGAACTGCCCATCCTGTTCGCCAGCGGTTACGCCGAAAGTATTGATGTGCCTGATGGCATGCACGTCATCGGCAAGCCGTTCTCCATTGACCAGTTGCGCGACAAGGTCAAATCCATGCTTGTCAGTCAGGCCTGAGTTCCTCGTATCACCCACTCCTCTACCCGCACCAAGGAATACCCGTTAATGAGTCAGCCCCACGCAACCAAAGTCCTGGTCATTGGTTACGTCTGGCCCGAGCCGCGCTCTTCAGCGGCTAGCGGGCATGTGATGCAAATTCTCGATACGTTCTTGCAACAAGGCTGGGACATTACCTTCAGCAGCCCGGCCGGCACCGGCGAACACCGGGCAGACCTGACGGCGCTGGGTATTCGTGAAGTGGCAATCGAGTTGAACAACAGTAGCTTCGACGTGTTTATCAGTGAACTGGCGCCGGATATCGTGCTGTTCGATCAGTTCATGATGGAAGAACAATTCGGCTGGCGCGTTGAAAAACACTGCCCAAACGCCTTGCGTGTGCTTGAGACGTCGGATTTGCAAAGCCTGCGCCATGCCCGGCATCAACGGCTTAAAGAGCGATTGAAAGACCGCGATGACGCCAATGACTTCAGCGAGTTGTTTGCCCCGGCCTTGCGTGAGGAGTTCGAATTGATGGCTGATACGGACTTGGCCAAACGCGAGATTGCCGCGCTGTACCGCTGCGATTTGAACCTGATGATCTCCGAAGTGGAAATCGAGTTGCTGGTCGAGCAGTTCAAACTGCCGCGCAACTTGCTGCACTGGTGTCCGCTGATGGTCGATCTGCCGAGTGCCCCGCCAACCGCGTTTGCAGACCGGGCGCATTTTTTGAGTATCGGCAACTTTCGTCATGCTCCGAATTGGGACGCGGTGCTTTGGATGAAAGCGGCAATCTGGCCGCTGATCCGCGAGCAACTGCCCACGGCGCAGTTGCATATCTACGGCGCTTACACACCACCCAAGGCCACTGCCCTGCACAACCCGTCGCAGGGCTTTCATGTGATGAACTGGGCTGAAGACGCCTTGCAAGTGATGTCGGCTGCACGGGTATGTCTGGCGCCGTTGCGGTTTGGGGCGGGAATCAAAGGCAAAATCGTCGACGCGATGATCTGTGGCACACCGAATATCACAACGCCGATTGGCGCAGAGGCCATGCATGGCGTAGAAGCTTGGCCGGGCGCGATAACCAGGACGGCCCAGGCGTTTGCCGATAACGCCGTACAACTCTATAAAGATGAAACCCGGTGGTTACAGGCACAAGCGTCCGGGTTTGAATTATTGAGCACTCGTTACCCGTCAGCTATTCACGGTCCAGCATTGATCGCCAAACTCAACGATTGTCGGCAGCAACTCTGCGCTATCCGACGAAACAACTTCATCGGCAGTATGCTGCGTCATCATCAGCATAAAAGCACTCAATATATGTCACAGTGGATTGAAGCCAAGAACAGACATAAAGAAGATGCCTGAGCCTTAATTAAACCCTCTAAACACTTACACTTTTTGATTCACGCCTTGTTTGGCTTTCACCTTGCATAAGGTTATAAGTATTAGCCTTCGCTCAGAACGTTACGAGCGATCAACCCCGCAAATTACTTATTACCCATGCAAGGAAGCTGTATGAGCAATACCCATCTAGACACCCTGTCAAATTCCATCCATGACAGTGTGGATTTCACACTGAACCGTTGGATGAGCGACACCCCGGTTATTGACAACCTGTCGTTTGCCGACTTGGTATTACCCGGCGCTCACAATGCCGGCGTAGATAAAAAAGCAACTTATGCAGCACCGGGCGTAAGTCACTGGGCGTCCTGTCAAAGCAATAGCTTTTACTTTCAATTGACCCAAGGTGCGCGTGCACTCGACCTGAGGCTGGAGTACGAGGTTTCCCAAAAAGGTGTCGCCACGTTCTGGTTCCATCACGACGGGTTTCGCTCGTCCCGTTCGCTGGAAAACCTGGTGACGGGCGTGATCCGTTTTCTTCAAGAGAACCCCGACGAATTTATCTTGCTGGACTTTCACGAATTGACGTCCGACAAACTGCCTTTCAATTTCAAGGAGTTGAACAGGTTTCTATTGACACATTTGGGAGACCGGATGATCCCCTCCAGCAATGCTTTCCTGACGCTTGGACAACTTAAGCAAGTCAGCTACGCACAACGAGTGCTGGTAGCAACCGAGCGTCATCCGGACTTGGACTCGACGTGGTTTTGTCGAAAAATCGAGCACAAATGGAGTGGCATTGCGACCACCAGCATTAGTGAGTTAACCACGCATATCACGCAGGTCATGAAGTACCCGCCTCGCGGGTTGCCATGGTCGCTCTCTGCCACCAGTTACAGTGCCTTGGGGGGGCCGGTGAATATCAGGCAGCAGCTGGACGACTGGTTTGATCCCGCTGGCCGTGACTGGGTTCTGAAAAGCAGCATTATTAATGCAGATTTTTTTGAAACATCGAAACTGGCGCAACATTGTCGGACGGCAAATATGATCAAAGCGAACAACGACGTTTGACGCATACCAATCAGGCATGTATTGAACGCGCCATACATTCGCTATATTTATAAATTTGTTTCAGCCGCTGGCAACCACGCGTTTATCTTCTATTGTTGTTTTACCGACGGTACTCCCCCACGGACGGGGCAAAATCACAAACAGGATTGGAAATGACAAGACATACAAAAGGGAATTTGGATAAACACAAATGGATGAGCAACACTCTTGACATCGACCGCCTGAAACTGACCGATATCGTCTGGCCCTGCGCTCATAACGCCGGCATGGATAAACAGGCACCCAACTATGACGTGCTTATTGGTAACTGGACCACCTGCCAGAATGACTCGTTCACGTGGCAACTTGCGAATGGTGCAAGAGCGTTTGATATCCGACTTGGCTATACCCAGGGTCACGATCAATCTATTTTCTATTTCCATCATAACGGCTACCAATCGCACCGCGTCCTCGAGCAATTGATCAGTGCCGTAACAAGGTTTCTCGATCAATATCCGGATGAGTTCATCGTCTTCGACTTCCACCAGCTCGGAGACGGGACCAAACCCTTCGACTATCAAAAACTGAATCATCTGCTGGTCAGTCGACTGGGAGACCGGATTATTGCACCTGCCCATGCCACGAAGACGCTAGGTGAACTGAAGCGCCTTGGCTCGCGCCGCAGGATAGTGCTGGCAGCACCGCTGATTCCAGAGCTGAACGCGGACTACTTCTGGCCGCGCATCCCGCACAAATGGAGCGCTATCACTTTCGCTGACACCGATGACCTGAAGCGTCATATCACCAGCACACTTCAGGATGCGCCTTACGAAACGTTCCTATGGTCGCTGTCAGCCACTAGCTACGCGTTTCTGGGCGGCCCTCAGGACATCAAGACCCATATCAACGACTGGTTCCACCCGACCCGGGACTGGGTCACACGTTGCAGCATTATCAATATCGACTTCTTCGACGAGTCAGAGATCGTTCGATACTGCTGGATGGCCACGAGCATGAAAGCCGTTTACGGTCGTGCCTTGCATGATCGGGTGGCGACTTCCTGACGCCAGTGCGCGCACTGCACGCTGGCAATGCAAACCTGGATAGAGGCATGATCGCGCCCCTGACAGTAAGCCGATGAGTGCTAACAACAGCATGTCGCAACCCTTTAAAGAGCGAGCAACTATGTATCTGGTGTGTGGCGAAGCGCTGTTCGATTTCTTCAGTGAGGATGATGCCAGCGGTCTGGCTTCGAAAGTGAATTTCAAGGCGATTGCCGGTGGTTCTCCGTTCAATGTCGCGGTCGGATTACGCCGCTTGGGCGTGAACTCGGCGTTGTTTGCCGGGTTGTCCACCGACTACCTCGGTCGGCGTTTGCAACAAGTGCTGAACGATGAAGGCGTGCGCCCGGACTTCCTGGTGGACTTCGCCGCACCCACCACCCTGGCGATGGTTGCACTAAGCGCCAATGGCTCGCCGCATTACAGTTTTCGCGGTGAAGGCTGCGCGGATCGCCAGTTGAAACCGGAACACTTGCCAGCCCTGGGTCCTGAAGTGCGCGGCCTGCATATCGGCTCGTACTCATTGGTGGTCCAACCGATTGCCGATACGTTATTGGCGCTGGTGCAACGGGAAAGTGGTAAACGCCTAATCAGTCTTGATCCGAACGTGCGGCTCAACCCTGAACCGAATATCGACCTGTGGCGTTCACGGATCGCGACACTGGTGGCATATGCCGACCTGATCAAAGTCAGCGACGAGGATTTGAACCTGTTGTATCCCGAGGAAGACCCGCAGCGGGTCATTGAAGGCTGGCTGCAGCATCGCTGTCAGCTGGTGTTCATGACCCGGGGTGGCGAAGGCGCGATGGTGTTTAGCCGGGTTCATGGTTCTTGGTCAGTGCCGGCCAGTTCGGTGAAGATCGCCGACACGGTGGGGGCCGGCGATACGTTCCAGGCGGCGTTGATTACGTGGTTGACCGAGCAGCAGAGGGACTCGGTGGAAGGTGTACATTCGCTGAGCCGCGAGCACATCGACGGGATGCTGAATTTTGCAGTACGGGCGGCAGCGTTGACGTGCAGCAAGACCGGGCCGGATTTGCCTTATCGGCATCAACTGGCCCTTCACTGAAGCTAATGGCCCCTTCGCGAGCAAGCCCGCTCCCACATTAGATCGTCGCCGAACACAAAAGCTGTGTTCACTGGAGATCCAGTGTGGGAGCAACTGTCTTGATCACTTTATTTTTAAGGCTTATCGGAAGACAGCTGAACTCCCACAGCTCCAAGCATTTGCGCCTTGAACGAGGCGATCTAATCCTGCACCATCCGCCCCAGCTTATCCAAAGGACGGAATTCAAAGCATGCTGGACGCAAATGCACCCCATATTTCCCTCACGCTCGAAGGCGTCTCCGCTGATCTGCAAGTGCTCAGTTTTGTCGGCCGTGAAGCCCTCAACCAGCCATTCTGTTTCGACATCGAACTGGTCAGCACCCGCCCCGATCTGAAACTCGAAGAGATTCTGCACAAACCCGGTAGCCTGACTTTTGGTGCGACCGGCAAAGGCCTCATCCATGGCATGGTCTATCGCATCGAACAAGGTGATTCGGGTAAAAAACTGACCCGCTACAGCATCAGCCTGTGCCCGCAACTGGCCTACCTGCGCCACAACCACGACCAGCAAATCTTCCAGCACCTGAGCGTGCCGAACATTATCTCCCACGTCCTGGAAGCGCGCGGCATTCTGGCTGACGCTTACAGTTTCCAGCTCGGCGCGGTCTACCCGGATCGCGACTACTGCGTGCAGTACGACGAATCCGACCTGCATTTCATCCAGCGCCTGTGCGAAGAAGAAGGCATTCACTTCCACTTCCAGCACAGCGCCAGCGGACACAAAATTGTCTTCGGTGATGACCAGACCGTGTTTCGCAAACTCTCGCCCGTGGCCTACCAGCAAGACTCCGGCATGGCTGCCGAGAAACCGGTGCTCAAGCGCTTCAACCTGCGTCTGGAAACCCGCACCAGCCGCGTCAGCCGCCGCGACTACGACTTCGAAAAACCACGCCTCCTGCCCGAAGGCGCCGCCAAAAGCGCCTTCGCCCCGGAACTCGAAGACTACGATTACCCCGGCCACTTCCTCACCCGCGAACGCGGCAAACAGTTGGCGACCCGCGCACTGGAACGCCATCGCTGCGACTACAAACTCGCCGAAGGCAAAGGTGACGAACCGACCTTGGTCAGCGGCCACTTCATGGCCCTCAGCGAACACCCGCGCGCCGAATGGAACGACCTCTGGCTGCTGCTGGAAGTGGTCCACGAAGGCAAACAGCCGCAAGTGCTCGGCGAGCACATCACCAGCGACGTCACCCACAACAAAGACGATTTCCACCAGGGCTACCGCAACCGCTTCCTCGCCACGCCGTGGGACGCGCACTACCGCCCTGCCCTCGAACACCCGAAACCCAAAATCCTCGGCAGCCAGACCGCCATCGTCACCGGCCCACCGGGCGAAGAGATCCATTGCGACGAATACGGTCGCGTCAAAGTGCAATTCTTCTGGGACCGCGACGGCCAGGCCAACGACAAAACCAGCTGCTGGCTGCGCGTCGCCACCGGCTGGGCCGGCAGTGCCTACGGCGCCATCGCCATCCCGCGCATCGGCATGGAAGTGCTCGTCACCTTCCTCGAAGGCGACCCCGACCAGCCGCTGGTCACCGGTTGCCTGTACCACAAGGAAAACCTCGTCCCTTACGACCTGCCGACGCACAAAACCCGTAGCACCTTCAAGACCCTCAGCTCACCGGGCGGCAAGGGCTACAACGAATTGCGCATCGAAGACAAAAAAGGCGCCGAACAGATCTACCTCCACGCCCAGCGCGACTGGGATGAAAACATCCAGCACGACCAGAAAATCCGCATCGGCAACGAGCGCCACGACACCGTCGAGGCCAACGCCTTCAGCGAGTTCAAGGTTGAAGAGCACCGCATCACCCACCTGGATCGCAAGACTGAAGCACGGGCCGATGATCATCTGACCGTGGCGATGACCCGGCATGTGAAGGTCGGCACGGCCCAGTTTGTCGAGGCGGGTGAGGAGATTCATTACAACGCTGGTGACAAGGTGGTGGTTGAAGGCGGGATGGAGGTGACGGCCAAGGCTGGCGGGAGTTTCGTCAAGGTGGATGCCGGGGGTGTGACGATTAGTGGGGCTGAGGTCAAGAGCAATTCGGGTGGTGCGCCGGGTTCGGGGAGCGGGATTCGGATTCTCGCACCGATTATCCCCGGTATGGCCGCCGCAGCCGCTGCGGGGAAATTGTTGAGTGCGCCTCCCGTGAAGGAACTGAGCTCTCCTCCTCTGGAGGAAGAAGAGCTTGAGGAAGAGGAAGAAGAGGTCGAGCTGGAAGACATCACCTTACGGGTTGGGGTGTTCTTCGATGGGACGGGCAACAACCGCAACAACAGTGAGCGGGTGTTTGGCTGCTTTGCGCCAGACGTGAACCTGGAGGAAGCGGCTGAAGATATTCGTCAGTTCTGTGCGGCTCATGGTTATGACGGCAAGGGAAGTAGCCCGGATAACAGTTATGGCAATGATGTCAGCAACGTCGCCCGGCTCTATGACCTTTATGAAAGCCAAGTGGATGAAACATTGCCCATCGATGCCAAGACGGCCAGCCTGCGCGTTTATGTGGATGGCATCGGTACCAGCAGTACCGCAGAGGACTCCACCTTTTCGCAAGGCACCGGTATAGGCGTGCAGGGCGTCAGGGCACGGGTTGAAGAGACTCCAAAGCTGATTATTGAGCAAATCCGACGCTTTCAAGAGAACAACCCCGATAAGCGCGTGGCTAAAATCGAGTTCGATATCTTCGGCTTCAGCCGTGGCTCCGCAGCGGCAAGGGATTTTGCCAATGAGGTATTGAAGGGTAACCAAAGTATCCTCGCTAAAGCATTACCGGTTGGGGGGGGCGGTATTATCTGACAGCTTTGCTTGGACACCGCACTCTAATGTTTCCATAAATTACATTGGCGTTTACGATACCGTCGCGGCCATTGCCAATCCCCTGGTAGGCGACTGGACTGGTAATAATGCTTATAACCCAGGGATCAATATCCATCTGGCGCCAGACGTGGCTAAGAAAGTCGTCCAGTTGGTCGCTCGAAATGAACGTCGTTATAACTTTGCCCTCAACAGTCTTGGGGCGGCTGATATTATCTTGCCGGGCGTTCACTCGGACCTCGGTGGCGGCTATTTACCCAAGGCGATGGAACGGATACTGCTCAGCAAACCGCGTAAAAGCCCGGTCGACGAAAGGACATCTTTTATTGAAGCTAACAGTTACAAGGTTGCCCAAGAGGACTTGAAGCGGCTTCAGGATCAATTGGCCCAATATAACCTTCCGTTGGAGATCCGTACGTGGGAGGTGCCGTTTCGTACCACCGGCAAAGAAAATCGCAAAGATATGAAATACGTTTATGCCGCAGTTAGCAGCCAGCGCGAAGTCCGCAGTGATTTATCCTTGATTTACTTTCGGATCATGCGCGAACTGGCCGTAGAAAATGGAGTACCGTTTGGCGAGATTGACGAAGGCGAACCACGACTTTCCTTACCCGCGGAACTCGTTCCCATCTCCGAAAAATTGATGGCCTACGCTCAGGGGAAAAGAAAAACAATCGGGCTAACCTCGCAGGAGGAGGAACTGCTATTCCAGCACTATGTTCATATCTCCGATAACTGGAACGCCGCTAAAAATCGAAACAATAGCGACCTAAATATCGTGTTCATTAATCGACCAGACGAAAACTCTATGCGCACGGTGCATCCAAATGAGTAATTTTATTCGTGTTGCCTTTGCCACCTTTCTACTCAGTGGCTGCACATTTGCGAATAGCCAGTCAATGCCTTACAAATCCTGGTACTTGGGGTTCTCAGCCCCCGCTTACATGGAGGTTTGGATCGAAACCGCCGATGTCGTCGATATTCAGGATCATGTATACCCACATGCGATGAGTGGACTTGCCTCCATGTTAAAGCCTCCAAACAATTCTGGCGATCCGCGAGGTTGGCCGAAAAGAGCTAGCATCGGTAGCGGCAAGCATGTAACAGGGGCCGACTTGCCCAAACAAATTTATGTCCGCTGGCAGTCGCAAGTCGAACCACAAACCTATCTGATGGTGATTAAAATCCCTGAGGCTACTCGGGAGATCATGCTTAAGGGTGAAAAGGTTTTCTGCGCTGCTGATGGGAAATGGATCACTGGTTATCGTGATTCAATCGGCATAAGGCTGGTCCCCGGAGGTATCGCCAGAGTCTGGGTAGGCGGCCCTTGCATGACACCGATCGAGGTGACTACGGTAAAAGCCGTAATTGATCCTCGTGGTCCGTATGAAGGTAAGTCTGGAGGTCACTACCGTCCCCTTTCAGCTGTTTCCAAAGCCTACGTCGAAAAGTTTGGTGTGCCCTATGAATCTTGGAAGTGAAAGAACGATGACAGACTAATGAACGCTTTCACGAACCACTTCAGGCCATTGATGCTTCGTTCGGGCGACCTCAAGTGTTAACGGTGAGAGTCCATCCGCAACAAAAAATCCAGCGCTTTCGAGCGCTGGATTTTTTTGTAAAGATCAGCCGTCAGACCGGCGCCTTCCACCCCATCATCCGTTGCTGAGCAACCGCCAACAGGTCATACCCATCCTGCGCCAGCAAATAAAGCGCGTGAGTAATGTGCGGAATATCCTGAACATCACCGTGCTTGAAGCATTGGCAATGAAGCGTTTCAAGTAATTGGCTGGACGCGCGTACTCGCTGTAATGCGGCTTCGAGAATGTCTTGGGGGTTGGCTTCGGTGTCGATCACCAAGGGACTTGAGTCGGTAACGCCGCTGTTGAGTGAACGATAGCGATCTGAAAACGGTTTAAACGCTGGCATTGTGATTACTCGATGGTTAATAAATAACGCCAGCACCGTGACCAAACGATGGGAGGCGGCTGTGTACAGGCTTGGTCAACCGATGCCATCAAATCGGTTCGCCCGAAGGCGTCCAGCACACAGCCGCCATTGAAACGCACTATGAGGACTTGGATGTCCGCAGCGCGAATGATGGCACAGATATGTGAGATGGCATCAGGTGACCAAACCCGATCGCTGATTTTGCAGCGAGCCCCAACAGTAATCCCCACTACCCTACAGGCGAAAGTCGACAAGTCACCGGCCCCTGTAGGACCCAGCCGAAGATGCCGTACAGGCTTTCCTAACGAAACATCCGACAGACGTTCATCCTATCGCGACAGGCGGCGTTCACCCGGGTTAACCCTCACTTAACGTTGAGGTCCAAAATTCTACTGGACCGCACGCCCTCAGACGCTTCTGACGCCCAGTGCGGCAGGTTCGACGTTAATCGTCGAGCAGATTTTCCGCCTGCACTGGAGATCGCCACATGAACACTCGAATGCTGCTTCTTGCCTCCACCCTCGCCTGCACCGCGTTTACCGGACTTGCCCAGGCCTACGACACGACCTCTTCCACGTCCACTTCCAACGCCACGCCTTACCACTACGGCATGACGCTAAACGTGGGCAAAGTCGTGTCTCTGACAGAACCGATAACCGATGAATGCAAAGTGGTTATCGCCGACATGAAGTACATCGACAAATCCGGCAAGCCTCAAGAACTCAGCTACAGGAAGCTTTCGGACGCGTGCAATTTTTATTACAACTGACTGAAACGTCTGATTCGAAACCGGGCGGTTTTACTGTGAGGGTTCTGGCGTTATGCTGAGCGCCTCCCTCACTGCCGCAAGGATTCGCTATGCAGTTGTCGTTTCGTATGTTGTCGATGTTCACCGCCGCCCTGTGTTTGGTACTGGCACTGGTCTGGGGCGTGATGCCGGACAGGATGCTGGCCATTTGGGGGATTGAGTTTTCGTCTTCGGCAGGCTTTGTTGCGCGGCGCAGCGCGGTGCTGTTCGCAGCGCTGGGGTTGATCTTCTATTGGATTCGAAACGAGCCGCCGTCCGTGACTCGCAGTGCGTTGTGCAGCGGTTTTATGGTCGGATGCTTTGGTCTGGCCGCACTGGGTTTCGGCGAATGGCTCAATGGCCATACCGGACCGGGCATTTTGCTGGCGGTGCTGGTTGAATTGGCGCTGGGCCTGGGGTTTCACCAGACCCGGCGCGTGTCGATAGAACTCGAAACCGCGGGCTAAAGCGCTTTACTCATCCAAGGGTGGGAAATGACGACAGGTCGATGTTGGGTGCGCAGCCCGGCGATCAACTCGTTGATTTCCCGACAGCCATTCAGTGTCGATGCATCGATGCCGGTCACATTCAGTTCCAGCAAATCGGTTTGACTGTCTGCATACACTTTTACTGACATCAATAAATCCGGAGACAGTGTGCACTGGCAGCGTTTGGGCAAAAAACTGCTTTCGATGATGTTGCGAAGCTCTAAGGCAGAAAGAAACATGGCGACCCTCTCCTTTGTGAGATTGCCAAACAATGATCAATGCTGGCTCTATGCAGTCCGGCCAGCTTAAGAACAGCTAAAGCATAAAACATGCCTGAGTTTTCGCTGTGCAGTTCATCGGCAAATCAATGGTTTAGCGCCAAAACTGAGAAAAACCGCCGTGCAATCTGCAAGAAGGGGCGACGGCGCTGCTGCATTTTGCATACTGATCGCAGCGGGTTTGCATTGGCGCCACAGCACAGTAAGAATGGCGCCACAAATTGATTACAAGCAAGGAGGCATCATGGGTTCCTGGACCTTTACCACAACTGTCGGACTAATGGTTACCGGGCTGTCGAGCATCGCTCATGCCGCAACGCTTGAATCCATCGCTCCCTTCCCCAAACCTGAAAGCGGCTTTTCCCGCCAAGTCATTCACCTTGCCCCGCAAACCAAAGAAGACGACTTCCAGGTCGAGATCCTTGCTGGTAAGACGCTGACCGTGGACTGCAATCGCCAACGCCTGGGTGGGATGCTTGACGAGAAAAACCTCGAAGGCTGGGGCTACCCGTTCTACCGACTGGAAAAAGTCATCGGCCCGATGAGCACACTCATGGCCTGCCCCGACGGCAAGAGCAAACAAGACTTCGTCTCCGTGTCCGGAGACGGTTTCTTGCTGCGCTACAACAGCAAGTTGCCGATCGTGCTTTACGTGCCAAAAGATATCGAAGTCCGCTATCGGATCTGGTCAGCGTCGAGCAAGGTCGAGAAGGCCGTTCAGGAATAACCTCACCCAGCCTCACACCGTCGCGCAGCCTGATGCTGCGCGTTCGGCTACGTGGCGCAAGCTGTCGAAATTGATGTTTGCCCCCGAGTCGATGGCCACCAGCGTCTGGCCACGGGCGCCGGTTTGCGCCACGTATTTTTTGATGCCCGCTACCGCCAGCGCGCCGGACGGTTCGGTGATCGAGCGAGTATCGTCGTAAATGTTCTTGATGGCGGCGCACAGTTCGTCGTTACTGACCGTCAACACTTCATCAACGCAAAACCGACAGACTTCGAAGCCATAAGCACCGATCTGCGCCACCGCCACCCCATCGGCGAAAGTGCCGACGCTTGGCAGGACAACTCGTTCGTGCGCTTGGCGCGCTGCCGCCAAACACGCCGAATGTTCTGACTCGACGCCGATGATGCGCACTTCGGGTCGCAGGTATTTGACGTACGCGGCGATGCCGGCGATCAAACCTCCACCGCCCACCGGCACAAAGATCGCGTCGAGCGGGCCTTGATGCTGGCGCAGGATCTCCATCGCCACGGTGCCCTGCCCGGCGATCACGTCCGGGTCGTCGAAAGGCGAAACAAAGGAGCGACCGGTTTGTTCGGCCAGGCTCAATGCATAGTCGAGAGCGAACGGAAAACTTTCGCCGTGCAGCACCGCCTGCGCCCCGCGACTTCGAACCCCGAGCACTTTCAGTTCCGGCGTGGTAAGCGGCATGACGATGGTCGCGACAATCCCCAACGTTTTCGCTGCCAGTGCTACGCCCTGGGCATGATTGCCCGCCGACGCGGTGATCACGCCATGCGCCTTTTGTTCATCACTGAGCTGCACCAGCTTGTTGTAGGCGCCGCGAATCTTGAAGGAGAACGTTGGCTGCAAGTCTTCGCGCTTGAGCAGGATCTGATTGCCCAAAGCCTCGGAGAGCGCGGGCGCCGATTGCAACGGTGTACGTACCGCCAGGTCATACACCGGCGCGGCGAGGATCTTTTTTACGTAATGTTCAAGCAAGTTTTGCTGGGCGAGAGTGCTGCTCATCGTCGTCTCCTGGCTGTATTCGGAGCCCTGGAGACAGATAGTAAAAACCCGCCTCTAGGGCGGGTTGGGTGCTGCAGTCGTGAGCTAGCCCGCCAAATAAGGAATGGCGGTAATAATGCTTGGCTGGCAGCGCAATACGGTGGAAGTCATGGCTGGAAATTAGCCTCGGGCGGGCAGCAAGTCAATGGCCAATTTTCAATTAACGAATGCTGCGCAGCCGGATGCAGGCTGCGGTCAGGGTTATTTCAAACCTACCTTGTGCAACGCTCCATCGTCCTCATCGGTCAAAACATACAAATACCCGTCCGGACCTTGCCGCACATCCCGAATCCGCGCCTTGAGCTCACCGAGCAAGCGTTCTTCGTGAACGACTTTATCGCCATCGAACTGCAAGCGAATCAGCTCCTGGCTAACCAGAGCACCAATGAACACGTTGTGCTGCCAGGGCTTGAATCGATCACCGTCGTAGAATGCCATCCCGCTAAGGCCCGGGGACTTTTCCCAGACATGGCGCGGCCCCACGGTGCCTTCGGCGGCCTTGCCCTTGGCTTCCGGGATCGGGTTGCCGGAATAGTTGATGCCGTGGGTTGCCAGCGGCCAGCCGTAGTTTTTGCCGCGCTCGATGATGTTCAGCTCGTCGCCGCCTTGAGGCCCATGCTCGTTCTCCCAGAGCACGCCGGTCCACGGATTGAGCGCGGCGCCCTGCGGGTTACGCAGGCCGTAGGACCAGATTTCCGGGCGCACGCCGGCTTGACCGACAAAGGGGTTGTCGTCCGGCACGTTGCCGTCCGGGTAGATCCGCACGACTTTGCCTTGTAGCTTGTCGAGGTCCTGGGCCGTTGGCCGGTCATTGTTTTCGCCGAGCGTGATGAACAGATAACCGTCGCGATCAAACACCAATCGCGAACCGAAGTGGTTACCGACTGAGAGCTTCGGCTCTTGGCGGAAAATCACTTTGAAGTCCTTGAGGGTTTTCAAGTCTTCGGACAGTTGCCCTCGGCCGACCGCCGTGCCCGCCTTGTCGCCCACTCCGCCGCCTTCGGCGTACGACAGATAAACCGTGCGGTCCTGCCTGAAGTCGGGGGACAGCATCACATCCAGCAAGCCCCCTTGCCCCTTGGCCCAGACCTTCGGCACGCCATCAATGGGGCCGGAGAGTTTGCCGTCAACGCTGACGACACGCAGGTTGCCGGGCCGCTCAGTGACCAACATACCCTTGCGATCCGGCAGGAACGCGAGCGACCACGGATGCTCCAGCCCCTTGGTGATCGTGGTGACCTCAAGGGTGCCCTGTTCGCTTTCCAGTTCCTGAACCGGTGCCGCGAAAACGGGCGTTGCAGCGGTGATCAGTGCGCTGGCGCACAGAGTGGCCAGGAAGGTTTCACGTAACATGCACGATTCCTTTTGTCGTTCCGGCTCAACGGTTGCTGCTGCCTGGATCTCGCGGAGGTGGATTGGGAATGAATATCGGTGGGCTGGCGGGGGCCGGTTGGCCTTGGGGGTAACGGTTGCCGATGCCGCCGTTTTCCAGGGTCGGTGGACGCGGCACCGGCACGGTATTTGGCCCGCGCAGGGCCGGGGCGCTGGATCGCGAACCTTGCATGCTGTTCGGGTTGGCCCGGCGAATCGGGCTGTTGTAAGGATTACTCGAAGCCCCCGTCGGGCTTTGGGCCAGCAGTAATAATGGCGATGCGTACGCCAGGCTGCTCAGCAACCCACCCAGAGCCAACGCGGTGCAGCTGAGCACATATCTATTCATCGGGGAGCCTCTCTACGTGTATAGAGTCTTCGATAGCACGCTACGCCGAGGGTTCGGATTTGTTAACTAAAACCTCCTTCATAAGATGTAACACGAAACGACCATCCCACCCGGCCCGGGTCCGCAACCGGGGGAAACTTTTGCGCAACGCCGCAGGTCACCTGAACATCACTTGCGAGAAGACAACCATGGCACGGGCAATCTGGAAAGGCGCAATCAGTTTCGGGCTGGTGCATATCCCTGTGGCGCTGGTGTCGGCTACGTCTTCCCAGGGGGTGGATTTCGACTGGCTCGACAGCCGCAGCATGGAACCGGTGGGGTACAAACGCGTGAACAAGGTCACCGGCAAGGAAGTCACCAAGGAACACATCGTCAAAGGCGTGCAGTACGAAAAGGGTCGATACGTGGTTCTCAGCGAAGAGGAAATCAAGTCGGCGCATCCGTTATCCACGCAAACCATCGACATCTTTTCCTTTGTCGACAGTGAGCAGATCCCCTTGCAAAACATCGATACGCCCTACTACCTCGCCCCGGATAAACGCGGCGGCAAGGTGTACGCGCTGTTGCGCGAAACGTTGAGTAAAACCAATAAAGTTGCCCTCGCCCACGTCGTGTTGCACACACGCCAGCACCTGGCAGCGTTGATGCCGCTGGAGTCTGCAATGGTGTTGGTGATGTTGCGCTGGCCGGCAGAAGTGCGCAGCCTCGATACGCTTGAGTTGGGCAGCGAAGTGACCAAACCCGAACTGGCCAAGGGCGAACTCGATATGGCCAAGCGTTTGGTACAAGACATGAGCGCAGACTGGAAACCGGACGACTACCGCGACAGTTTTGAAGACAAAATCATGGCACTGGTCGAGAAAAAGGCCAATGAAGGCAAGATTGAGGACGTCGAGACCGCAACGGGTGAAGAAGAGCGTAAGACAGCGGATGTGATCGACTTGACCGAGTTGCTCAAACGCAGCCTGGGTAACAAGGGCGCCGGGAAAGCCAAACCGGCGGCACAGAAAAAAACCACTAAGACTTCTCGGGGCTGATGGGTGGATTTGTGGTGACTGTTATGGCCTCATCGCGGGCAAGCCCGCTCCCACATTTGATCTTCGTACGCTGAAGATCCCCTGTGGGAGCGAGCTTGCTCGCGATAACTTAATCCGCAGCAACACATAATTCAGATCAGGACAAACACCGCCAGCAACCCACCAAAAATCCCCCACTTTCCAACGTAGTAAAGATTGCGATTGGTTTTCTTCAGCGCTTTGGCCCGCAGGCGAAATTTGTAGACTTTGGTGAATAAAAGATTGATGCCACCCGTCCTGTCACCCTCTTCATTCGGCGCGCCTGCCGCAGACATGACGTTACGACTGAACCAGCGATTGAACGCCGCGGCCCAGCGGTATTTCATGGGACGCTCGACGTCACAGAACAGAATGATTCGGTTCTGTTGCGTGGTGTTTTCCGCGTAATGAATGAACGTTTCGTCGAACATCACCGCTTCACCATCGCGCCAGTGGTAGTTCTCACCGTCGACATTGATGTAGCAACCGGCATCGTTCGGCGTTTCCAGGCCCAAGTGATAACGGTAGGAACCGGCATAAGGATCGCGGTGCCGGACCAGTCTGGAACCTGGTGGCAATTCGGCGAACATTGCCGCCTTGATCGACCCGATGCCCTGCACCAATTCAGTGGTGCGCGGGCACAGCTTCATGGCCGAAGGATGGTTATCGCCGTACCACTTCAGATAAAACCGCTTCCAACCCGTCTTGAAGAACGAGTTGAAGCCAACGTCGTCGTATTGATCCGAGCGCTTGATGTCCCCCGCCCTCAGCAAGTTCTGGCCTTCGGCGCGGATTTCTTCCCAATGTGTCTGCAAGGGGCTCAGATCAGGGAAATCCGCCGGATTGAGATAAGGCTTGTTGGGGATCTTCGAAAACAGGTAAAGGAAGCAATTGAGCGGCGCCAAAAATGTAGAGTGGTCACTCAGTTGGCGCCCCAGTTTGTGGCGTACGCGACCGCGAAGGTGGACGTACGCAATGGAGATAACGTAGATGCAGGCAATGATCAGTTTCACAGATATCGTCACACGTCAGAAGTGAACAAACTGCCATCCCCGGCCAACCCACTGGCCAAGGGGCTCGTGCAGTGTCTGAAAACAAAACAGCGGTCCCGATAGCGCGTCCTTGAGCCTGTGCGGGCGGACCGCATCGGGTAAAAGTGGCATTTTAGCCACTACTGGTAACAAATAGTTAGCATCCAGATGTAAAAAACTGTCCGCTGATACCTTCAAGCCATCTTACCGATTGGTAATCGAGTGGTTCTCCCCCGATTTTCCATCCTGCCTGCTCAGCCAGAGCTGAAAAACTATTCAGCACATTGGGGGTTTTGTAAAAACACTCTTTGAAAGAGCGTTTTATAAAAGCGTGCCCCCGACACGTCACCAAAACTCCACTTTACCTTTCATCACCAATGGTAAGCACAGCATGCCTAAAATACACATTCATCACCCTACTAGAAACCAGATAGCACACGAACCAAAAACGGTATTAACTGATCTGAGCAACCGTTTAAAAAGCATGCAACACACCAGTGACACGTTAAAACTAAAAGGAAATGACTTAACCACAACTCCCGGTGGAGTGAAAAATCTAGTCAACCAGAATCGATACCGAGCAGAGCAATCAGAGGCGAGTCACTATTTCGGCGGCACCGGTGAAAAAATTTCAATTCGTGAAGCATTACAATGTGTAGAAAATGCAATAAGGAGTCAAAACGAGCGACCTCGTCTTTTACAAGACGCTTCCACGCGACCTGTAGCGAACCATGAAACCACGCCTGCTGTGCGCCTGGCACCACTCGATTTCGACGAAAAAATCACCCGGAAATTTTTAGCTAATAATCATAAAAACCCAACCTCTGAGCAACTACGCGTACTTAATGATTTGTACACCGGCCTCTCCATCCTGAGGGAGCGGGGTATTTCAGCAGTTCTTCCTTCCGTCGGTCGTACGCCAAATGGTACTGTGGTACTCTCAAATGTTTTTCTAGGCGCGGCGCTGGAAAAATCCGAATCTTTCAAACATCTTCCAAAACCGTTCAATGCAGATCTTATAAAACTTGTCAAATCAACACTCTCCAAATGCCCCCCACCTGAAGGACCAGCTGCCACCACAGCTCTCAATACAATCCCATCCACTACCAAAGCGATAGCGCTTGAGTTATGCACTTTCAAGTCCCTAGATTTTAGATCGACAAACTTAAATAACGCAAATCTAGATGGCATAAACTTGTCCGGCACCACACTTCAAGGCGGCGCAAGTATTCCACAGCACGATCTGCAATGCAGTGGAGCCACGTGGTCGCACTCCAAATTAACAGACATGGTGATTAACAACAGCAATTTTTCCAACGCCACGCTGATAGGCACCAAACTGAGCCGAGTTGAGTCCCAGGGAGTAAATTACGCAGGAGCCAAGTTAGCCGGTGCATACCTGAGCGAGGCCAATTTCTCCGGCAGCAATTTTGCCAGAGCAGGCCTGACTGGAGTTCATATTGATCGCGTAAATTTTTCCAATGCCAACCTGACCGATGCAAAGTTCTCGTTAAATCCGATTTTTTTGGACGAAGTTGTAAAAGACATTGATCTTCATATCAATCACCTTAACAACGAGCATGAAGGTCTATTGGTCTCGATCAACAGTATTGATCTCAAACACGAAGAGCAAAGAAATTTTTTAATGAGACAGGTCATTGAGAAGCTGGACTCACTGAAAAATAGCGCACTTGCCGAGAGTTGGGGCTCACTGGCGGATGTATTACTTAAAGAGCCCTCCTATGCCAAGGACCCCGCCATCGCCCGGTTTATTCAAACTCGACTGCTGCCGCATTGGATGGAAAGCAAAAACCAGGGACTCCTTCGTCCGGACGAAGTAAATCTGGCCCTTGTGCTTGACCAGCTCAACGCCAGTGCGTCGGCCGCTGATTGGTCAGCATCCCGCTATCAGGGAGCGGTCAATCAATTGCTCTATGCTGCGACCCTGGCGCCGAACCAGGCAGAGCTGAGTCAATCCGCCGAACAACTACGCACCACCTATCTGAACATTCCGGCGATCAAGGAGGCCACCTCAGTATTTGACGCAATAGAAGACGATTTGTCCAAAGCGACCTATATCTTTACTTCCCGCAATGGTCAAAAAGTGCTTGCCCTGGAACCCGAGCTATTTGAAAACCTTGTTTGCGCCAATCCCAAGACCATTCCCTGGAATAGCGCATACCTCGTTACGCGTGACGCTCGGACCGCCCCCTTTGAAACAGCTGATCTCGGTAATCTGAAGGAAGTCTATGCCATACAGCCGTTCTTGAAGGCGCGATATGCAGCGCTCATGCAGGGTGAAATCGGGAGAAATATGGTCCGTGGCGTTCTGGGCAATTCCCCCCATTCAACCACCTTCCTCGAAGCACTTAACCGCAACACTGTCCACAGCAAGCTAGTGGCTAGCGCACAACAGGACGAACTCTACGATGCCTTTTCCCGGCACTGGCAAGTAGCCAAAGGCGATGTTCATGATCGACAGAATACGTCCCGGCGTTTGCAACCTGAGCACCAGGAACAGCTCTGGCAATCCATCAACGGTCTCGGCCTTCAAGATACCCGCCCCAATCGCGCCGCCGTGATGCTGTGCCTGTCGAGTATGTTTACACGCTACAGCTCCAGCGCTTTATTTGGTACAGAAACTGAATCCCCTCCTGCCGTGCGACTCTACGCGGCTGCGCTGTTGAACGAGGCTCGCGCTCTGGACCCTTCACTGATCGATAGTGCCACGGCGACCGACTGGCAAGCCCGCCTTTTGGGAATAGGAAATGCCTTCACCTGTACGGCAATACTGAGCAGTATGATGAACGGTTACCTACAAGATAAAGCTCAGCCAAACAGCCTGCTGGAAACCGTATCATTGGGACTCTATCCGGCTGCGTGGCGCTGATCGACGCGCTTTGATGCCAAAAAGACAAGGTCGCTACGCAGGGATGCTGTCGACCTTGCTGCACCAAAACCGCCAAGGTTCACCTTGTGCTGCACCGGCGCTGCGTGTGCGCTTGAATTCGCTGGCAACACAGCCGAACAGCGCTCAAAACGTATTGGCAAGATCAGAATGACTCCTTAGCATCCAGATGTAAAAAACTGTTTGCGGATACCGTCAATCCATCTGCCAATTGGTAATCGAGTGGTTTTCCCCCGATTTTCCATCCTGGCTGCCAAGCCTGACCGAGGAACTACTTCAGTACATTGGAGGTGTTGGCAAAAACCCACCTTGAAGAGCGCTTTATAGAAGCGTGCTGCGCGACACGTCACCAAAAATCCACTACCCCCTTCATCATCAGTGGTAAACACAGCAGCATGCCTAAAATACACATTCATCACGCTACTACAAACCACATAGCACACGAACCGATAGCGGTATTAACTGAGCTGAACAACAGCTTAAAAAGCATACAACACACAGGTGATACGCTAAAACTGAAAAGAAATGATTTAACCACGACTCCTGGGGGAGTGAAAAATCTAGTCAATCATGGCCGATACCGAGCAGAGCAGTCAGATGCCAGTGACTATTTCGGCAGCACCAGTGAAAAAATTTCAATTCGTGAAGCATTAAGACATGTGGAAAATGCAATAAGGAGTAAAAACGAGCGACCTCGCCTTATACAAGACGCTTCTTCACCACCCGTCACTGCTCATGAAACCACGCCTTCTTTACGCTTGGCCCCAACTAGTTTCGACGAAACAATCACCAGGGAATTTTTAGCTCATACAAATAAAAACCCAACCGCAGAGCAACTACGTGTACTTAATGATTTGTGCACCGGCCTCTCCATCCTGAAGGCACGAGGTATTTCGGCAATTCTTCCCTCCGCCGGTATTACGCAAAACGGATTTGCGGTAAGCGCAAATGTCCTTCGAGTTTCTACTTTGGCAAAATCTGAATTTTTCAAAGATTTTCCAAAGTCGTTCAATTCAGAACTTTTGAAACTAGTGAACTCAACAACCCCTGAATGTTCTCGACCTGAAGGACCCGCTGCAGCCACATTTTTCGACACAGTCCCATCCACTACCAAAGCGATAATGCTTGAGTTATGCCTTTTCGCACAAACAGATCTGAGATCGATAGATTTAAATAACGTGAATCTTGACGGCATTAGATTATGGGGCAAAAATCTTCGAACTCGGGTGGAAGAACCTCAGCACCGCCTGCAATGCAGTGGATCCACATGGTCGCACTCCCAGCTAAGAGACATGGAAATCAATAACAGCAACTTCTCCCGCACCACACTTACAGGCGCCAAGTTGGTTAAAATTCAATCTGAGGGGGTTAATTACACCGGCGCCACGCTAGCCGGAGCAAAGCTCATTGAGGTCAACTTCTCCGGTAGCAATTTTACAGCAGCCGACCTGACCGGAGTTTATATTGATCGCGTAAATTTTTCTAACGCAAACCTGACCGACGCCAAGATCTCGTTAAATCCGGATCTTTTAGACGATATCGCCAGAAATATTGATACTCATATCAATCACCTCAACAACGAGCATGAAGGTCTATTGGTCTCGATCAACAGCATTGATCCTAAGTACGAGGAACAAAGAAATGTCTTGATGAGATCAGTCATTGAGAGGTTGGACTCACTGGGCGATCATAGACTTGCCGGGAGTTGGGACTCCCTGGCGAATGTATTACTGAACGACCCCTCCTATACCAAAGACTCTGTCATCGCCCAGTTTATTCAAACTCGATTGCTGTCTAAGTGGATGGAAAGCAAAAACCAGGGGCTGCTTCGTCCCGACGAAATAAATCTGGTCGTTGTACTTGACCTGCTCAACGCCAGTTCGTCGACGG
Organism: Pseudomonas sp. BE134; assembly: GCF_031456105.1. NCBI lineage: Bacteria > Pseudomonadati > Pseudomonadota > Gammaproteobacteria > Pseudomonadales > Pseudomonadaceae > Pseudomonas > Pseudomonas sp. BE134. The sequence goes on from NZ_JAVDUA010000011.1 coordinate 77,073, forward strand.
TTGATTGGTCAGCGCCCCGCTATCAGGGAGCGGTCAATCAATTGCTCCATGCCGCGACCTTGGCGCCGAACCAGAAAAACCTGAGTCCGTCCGCTGAGCAACTACGCACCACCTTTCTGAACAATCCGACGATCAAGGAAGCCAGCTCAGTATTTGACGCAATTGAAGACGATCTGTCTAAATTGACCTACATCTTTGCTGCCGGTAATGGTCAAAAAGTGCTGGCCCTGGAACCCGAGCTATTCGAAAACCTCGTTTGCGCCAATCCCAAGGCCACCCCTTGGAAGAGCGCATACCTCCTGACGCGTAATGCTCGGACCGCCCACTTTGAAACGGCTGATCTCGGGAACCTGAAGGAAGTCTACGCCATACAACCGTTCTTGAAGACGCGTTATGCGGCGCTTATGCAGAGTGAAATCGGTACAAATCTGATCCGTGGCGTTCTGGGCAACTCCCCCCATTCAACCGCCTTCCTCGAAGCACTTAACCGCAACACTAGCCCAAGCAAGCTGGTGGCCAACGCACAACAAGACGAACTCTACGATGCCTTTTCCGGGCGCTGGCAAGTAGTCAAAGGCGATGTTGATGATCCACAGAATACCACCCGGGCCTTGCAACCTGAGCACCAGGAGCAACGCTGGCAAGCCGTCAACGGTCTAGGTCTTCAAGATACCCGCCCCAATCGCGCAGCCGTGATGCTGTGCCTTTCGAGTATATTTACACGCTACAGCTCCAGCGCTTTGTTCGGCACAGAAACTGAATCCCCTCCAGCCGTGCGACTCTACGCGTCTGCGTTGTTAAACGAAGCTCGTGCTCTGAACCCTTCACTGATCGATAATGCTACGGCGACTGACTGGCAAGCGCGCCTTTTAGGCATCGAAAACGCCTTCACCTGTACAGCCATACTGAGCAGCATGATGAACAGTTACCTGCAAGATAAAGCTGAGCTTAATAGCGTGCTGGAAACCGTCTTGTTGGGGCTCTATCCGGCTGTGTGGCGCTGATCTACGCGCTGTCATGAATAAAGGGCAAGGTCGCTACGCAGGGATGCTGTCGACCTTGCTGCACCAAAACCGCCAAGGTTCACCTTGTGCTGCACCGGCGCTGCGTGTGCGCTTGAATTCGCCAGCAACACAGCCGAACAGCGCTCAAAACGCATTGGCAAGATCAAAATGACGCCTTAGGTGTTACCGCCAGCGAAGAACAGCGAGTGCATCAGACAGACGTCCGCGACCTGAATAAGTATGGGGCCCAACCCTGAAGGCCTGACGTTGTCTCATCAGCCCCCGTACAACTGCCTTCATACTTATGCGACAATATGCTCAATGTCCAACATGAACCCCGCCTTCATCGCTCAGCAACTTGGCCACAGCGTCCAAATGTTGCTGACGGCGTATGCGCGTTGGCTCAACTCAAGCTCAGACTGGGCGGAGCTGGAAAAGCTCCAGATTGGTATCAAATCGGTACCAGGCAAAAACGACCAGCTCTAACCCATTGATAGGTAAGGTAATTGATTTCCACAGCTAACATCACGATGCAGTTCGGCGCCAAGCCGCTATTCGAAAACGTTTCGGTGAAATTCGGCGCGGGCAACCGCTACGGCCTGATCGGCGCCAACGGTTGCGGCAAGTCGACTTTCATGAAAATCCTCGGTGGCGACCTTGAGCCTTCCGGTGGCCAGGTCATGCTCGAGCCGAACGTGCGTCTGGGTAAATTGCGCCAGGACCAGTTCGCCTACGAAGAATTCACCGTGATCGACACCGTGATCATGGGTCACGAAGAGCTGTGGAAGGTCAAGGCCGAGCGCGACCGCATCTACTCGCTGCCGGAAATGACCGAAGAAGACGGCATGGCCGTGGCCGAACTGGAAACCGAATTCGCCGAAATGGACGGCTACACCGCCGAATCCCGTGCCGGTGAACTGTTGCTGGGCCTGGGTATCGGCATCGAGCAACACTTCGGCCCGATGAGCGAAGTGTCTCCAGGCTGGAAACTGCGCGTATTGCTGGCGCAGGCACTGTTCTCCGATCCGGAAGTGCTGTTGCTCGACGAACCGACCAACCACCTGGACATCAACACCATCCGCTGGCTGGAAAACATTCTGACCCAGCGCTCCAGCCTGATGATCATCATCTCTCACGACCGTCACTTCCTGAACAGCGTGTGCACCCACATGGCTGACCTGGATTACGGTGAACTGCGTCTGTTCCCGGGCAACTACGACGAGTATATGACCGTGGCGACCCAGTCCCGCGAGCAATTGCTGTCGGACAACGCCAAGAAGAAAGCACAGATCTCTGAACTGCAATCGTTTGTCAGCCGATTCTCGGCCAACGCCTCGAAAGCCAAGCAAGCGACCTCCCGCGCCAAGGCGATCGACAAGATCCAGCTGGCCGAGGTCAAGCCTTCGAGCCGTGTAAGCCCGTTCATCCGTTTCGAACAAACCAAGAAGCTGCACCGTCAGGCGGTCATCGTCGAGCGCATGGCCAAAGGCTTCGACGGCAAGACCCTGTTCAAAGACTTCAGCTTCCAGGTTGAAGCTGGCGAGCGTGTAGCGATCATCGGCCCGAACGGTATCGGTAAAACCACCCTGCTGCGCACCCTGGTCAACGAACTGACCCCGGATGCCGGCACCGTGAAGTGGACCGACGCCGCGGAACTGGGCTACTACGCCCAGGACCACGCGCATGACTTCGAAGACGACTGCAACCTGTTCGACTGGATGGGTCAATGGACCCAGGGCGGCGAGCAAATCGTTCGCGGTACCCTCGGCCGTATGCTGTTCTCCAACGACGAGATCCTCAAGTCGGTCAAGGTCATCTCCGGTGGTGAGCAAGGCCGCATGCTGTTCGGCAAGCTGATCCTGCAAAAGCCGAACGTGCTGATCATGGACGAACCGACCAACCACTTGGACATGGAATCTATCGAAGCGCTGAACCTTGCGCTGGAAAACTACCCGGGCACGCTGATCTTCGTCAGCCACGACCGTGAGTTCGTATCGTCGTTGGCCACCCGCATTATCGAGTTGAGCGCCAGTGGCGTGATCGACTTCAGCGGGACATATGACGATTACCTGCGTAGTCAGGGTGTTGTGTTTTAAGAGCAGCGATTAGTTTCAAGCTGCAAGCGGCAAGTAAAAAAGCCCTGTCCTGGTGACAGGGCTTTTTGCATTTCATGGCCGAGGATTTTTCTGGTGCTGATACCATAGCGGGCTTGCCCGCTATGAGGCCCTGAAAGCCAACGAATATAGTTAGCCAGCTTTCTTTTATTTCACGCCCACGCCATGATGCAGCTCTCCCTCCGCCGCCAGCGAATGAGCCCACATGTCAGCGCAGCAACAGCCCCCGCAAAGCTCCCTGGCGATTACCCTGCAAATCGTCTCCATCGTTTTTTATACCTTTATTGCCTTCCTCTGCATCGGCTTGCCGATTGCCGTGATACCGGGCTATGTGCATGAGCAACTGGGTTTCAGCGCGATCATCGCGGGGCTGACCATCGGCTCGCAATACTTGGCCACCCTGCTCAGCCGACCCATGGCCGGGCGCATGTCGGACAGCATCGGCACCAAACGGGCGATTATTTACGGGTTGGCGGGGATTGTGTTGAGCGGCGTGTTGACGTTGCTTTCGACGATGCTGCAAAGCCTGCCGCTGCTGAGCCTGTTGATCCTGATCGCCGGTCGCTTGTTGCTCGGGATCGCCCAGGGACTGATCGGCGTCGGCACTATCAGTTGGTGCATGGGTCAGGTCGGCGCGGAACACACCGCCCGTTCAATCTCCTGGAACGGCATCGCATCTTACGGAGCCATCGCCATCGGTGCGCCACTGGGTGTGGTGATGGTCGCCGAGTATGGTTTTGCCAGTTTGGGCATTGCGCTGTCGCTGTTGGCGCTGGTCGCGCTGCTACTGATCCGCAATAAACCTTCGGTGCCGGTAGTTCGCGGCGAGCGGCTGCCATTTTGGGCTGTGTTCGGGCGTATAGCACCGTTTGGAGCAAGCCTGAGTCTGGCGTCCATCGGCTATGGCACGCTGACCACCTTTATTACGCTGTACTACGTCAGCCGTGGCTGGGCCGGCGCCGCGTATTGCCTCACGGTATTCGGCGTCTGCTTTATTTTGGCGCGACTGCTGTTCATCTCCTGTATCAGCCGCTTCGGCGGATTCACCTCGGCCATTGCCTGCATGAGCATTGAAACCGTGGGTCTGGCGCTGCTGTGGCTGGCGCCTTCGACCGGTTATGCGTTGATCGGCGCGGGGCTGACCGGTTTTGGCTTGTCGCTCGTCTATCCGGCGTTGGGTGTTGAGGCGATCAAGCAAGTGCCCAATTCCAGTCGCGGCGCCGGTTTGAGTGCTTACGCAGTGTTTTTTGATCTGGCACTCGCCATCGCCGGACCGTTGATGGGCGCGGTGGCGTTGAACCTGGGGTATACGTGGATTTTCTTCAGCGCAGCGTTGTTGTCGGTGGCCGGGCTGGCGCTGACCCTTCTACTCAAACGCCGCGCAATGGCCTGACACCACACGCCCCTGTGGGTTATTGATCTGCGGTTTGCAGGCCCGCCCGGGTCGCGATACCCAGCGAGCGAGTGAAGAAACGCCCGGCCTCGGAAATCATGTCGCGATGAATGACTGCGCGGTCGACACCATCGGCGTCGGTGCACAACCCCGGGGTGTTGACGATCTGCTCGTCATTGCACGGCGCCATGAACACGAAATGCCCCGCGCCAGCCAACAATTTGAAGTCCGGTGCAATCGGCAGTTTGCGCGCAAGCGCCGCAGCGTTTTTGTCGAACGCCACCAGCTGGTCGCCGTCGCCACTGTAAAGCAGCACCGGTACATGCACGTCGGCCAGGGTGTGACGGCCGAATTTCAAACTCAACGGCGCCATCAACATCAATGCATGCACACGTGGGTCGGCCACGGGTTGCAGGTCATCGCGGTCGACGATCAGTTCGCCTTGGGTGTTGCAGGCATCACGGTCGTCCGGACGCTCCTGGCAATAGCGGCGCAGGCGATCCAGATCAGGCGTGGCACCGGACAGGATCAACGCCGTCTCACCGCCCGCCGAATAGCCGATCACCCCGACCTGATTGGCATTGACGAACGGCGCGAGCATGCGATCGCCCAACGTGGCGGTAATGGCTTCGGAAATCTGGATGGGACGGCCGTAAAGGTTGCTCAACGTACCGAGGCGGCTGTGGTCTTTGGAGTTGTCACCGGGATGAATCACCGCGACTACCACAAAGCCTTTGCGTGCCAGCGATGTGGCGAGGTCATGCAGGGCCAGGGGGGTTCCGGTGTTGCCGTGGGACAGCATCAGCATCGGGAAGCGCCCGATAGCCACAGGAATGTCTTCACCGGCTTCGACGGTGTAACCCTCGATTTTGCTAGTGTGTTCCCGGTCGCTGGAGGGGTAGAACGCGATGGCGCGCATCGGCTGCAAATCGAGGGGGTCGAGAAAACTCATCTCATGGAAGCCGACGCTCCAGTGAGGATGCGGCGCAGGCGCGGCGTGCACTGCATTCAGGCTGCTGAGCAGGCAAAACAGTAACGCTGCACAAAGACGCACCATAAGGATGCCCCCACCTTTGTTACTTGACCGGAAAGCCCGTTCTCCTCGGTTTAGCGAGGCAGCGGCCTTGTACCAGCAATGTGCGGCTACCAAGGTCAGCGCAGAACGGGGACGTTAACCCGCTGCTGCATAACCTGGGCCACAACCTGAAACGACCAGAAACAAAAAACTCCGTATCTGGCACTTGCGTGATCAGAATACAGAGTTTTTTGGGGCATTGCCTGAGCAGTTTGACGTCTTTTACGCAGCCTTATGCAGCGGCGAACAATTGCTCGCTGATTTGCGCTTGAGCGTCGCTCATGGCTTTGGTACGCACTTCGTCACCGTAGGCCAGGCCATGGGCACGGACGAATTCGATGTCGGTGATACCAATGAAGCCGAACAGCACTTTCAAGTACTCTTCGTGAGCCACGCCCGTGGCCTGGCCGGCATGCAGGCCACCGGAAGTCGACACGATCACGACTTTCTTGCCACCGCACAGGCCTTCGGGACCGGCTTCGGTGTAACGGAAGGTCTGACCCGCAACAGCGATGCGATCGATCCAGGCCTTGAGTTGGGTCGGGATGGTGAAGTTGTACATTGGTGCGGCAATCACGACGGCATCGGCGGCGAGGAACTCAGCCAGGGTGGTGGCGCTCAACTCGGCTTCGTGCTGTTGGGCGGCATTGCGCAGTTCGGCGGTAGTACCGGCGGCGACCAGTGTCGTGGCGGAGAAATGGCTGATGGCATCGGCAGCCAGATCGCGGTACGTGACCACGGCGTTCGGCTCTGCGGTTTGCCAGGCTTTAACGACTTCGCTGCTCAGCAGGCGGGAAGCCGAGTTATCACCAAGAATGCTCGAATCGATATGCAACAGTTTCATGTGGGATCTCCAGGTGAGGACCGCCACGGGGCGATCTGATGGAAAGAATCCTACAGACGAAACCAATAGATGATTAGACCGCAACAATGCGATAGTTCGTCCCACTGATAGGACAATCGGACTGCCGCCATGCAAGACCTCAATGATCTCTACTACTTCGCCAAAGTCGTTGAAGCCGGCGGCTTCGCGGCTGCCGGGCGTTTGCTGGGGATTCCCAAGTCGCGCTTGTCGCGGCGTATTGCCGAACTGGAAGAGCGCCTCGGCGCACGCCTGCTGCAACGCACCACCCGCCAACTCAAGCTGACGGCCGTGGGCGAGCGCTACCTGCGGCACTGTCAGGCGATGCTGCTGGAAGCGGAAATGGCTGATGAGGCGGTGGCCAGCATGTCCAGCGAACCGCGCGGGCGACTGCGGGTGTCCTGCCCCGTCGGCCTGGCGCATGAGAGGTTGCCGACGGTCATCGCTCGGTTTCTTGAAAAATACCCCCAGGTACAACTGGAAGTCATGTTGGTCAACCGCCGGGTCGACCTGGTGACCGAAGGCGTCGACGTCGCCCTGCGGGTGCGTGAGCTGGGCGACGAAGATCCGCTGTTGGTCACCCGACGTTTGCGTCAGGCGCAAATGGTCATGGTCGCCACCCCCGAATTTTTGCACGGACGGGACATCAACCACCCCGAAGCGCTGAAGAGCCTGCCGATACTCGGCGCCCTCGAAGCCGACCGCATGGTGCATATCCGGCTGCTGGATCAACAGGGTAAAAGTGTTGAGCTGAGCCTGGAAGCGCGGCTGGGTATCGACGACTTCATCGTGCGCAAGGCTTGTACGCTCGCCGGCCAGGGTTTTACCTTGCTACCCATGATGTATTGCGAGCAGGAGCTTGAAGCGGGCTCGCTGCTACAACTGCTGCCCGATTGGTCATTGCCTGGCGGCTGGCTGCAGGCGGTCTACCCTCACCGGCGCGGGGTGATGCCAGCGGTTCGTGCCTGGCTCGACCATTTGATCGAATCATTCAACGCCGGTGGGGACCGATTGATATGAAAGCGGCACGCATGAGCGAAGAGGATGTCGCGCGTTTCTGTCTCGCGCTGCCGGGTGCCAGGGAAGATTACAAATGGGGCGGTGTGCGGGTGTTTTCGATTGCCGGCAACAAGATGTTCGCGCTGCAAAACCTGCGCGGCGATTCCCTCGCCTTCAAAGTCGACAAAGACCTGTTTCTGGGACATTGCGACCGGCCGGGCATCCACCCGGCTCCCTATTTGGCGAGAGCCCAGTGGATCATCATGCAAACGCCCTACCCGCTGGGCGCCGAAGAGCTGCAAGGCTTGTTGCAACGGTCCCACCAACTGGTAGTGAGCAAGTTGCCCAAGCGCACCCAGGTGGGACTGCTGCTTTAAAACAATGCCAGCAGGTTCGCACCGAGGAACAACTGATCGATCCAGAACACCTCGTGCAGCAACACAATCAGCCAGAACAGCAGCTGATAGGAGACTTTGCGGGTCTTGTGTCGAAACAGCTGCTGGGCCAGCAAGGCACCGGGCCAGCCGCCAGCCAGCTCAACCGCGTGCAAGACGTTTTCCGGTGTGCGCCAGCTGTCGGCGCGGGCCTTGCGCTTGTCGCTCCAGTACAGGAAAAACGCCAGCACACTGACGATTGCGTACGCCGCCAGTGGAATCAACGACACCCCACGCAGCCAGAGCGACACCGAACCAAACAGCGGCAGTGCGCAAAGCACTGCAAAAACCAGCAGTTTAAGCCGTGGATTCTGAATGTTCTCTCCCCCGGGCTTGCGTCCGGGGTTGCGGCGCGCGCCGGCGTCACTCATGGCTTGACCGCAGCCCAGTCGACCCAGCCAAACTGCCAGGTGGCCAAAATCACCAGGCCAAATACAATGCGATACCAGGCGAATGCCACGTAGGTGTGGCTGGCGATGAACTTAAGCAAGCCACGGACCGCAATCATCGCGAAGATGAAGGCCGTCACGAAACCAATCGCGAACACTGGAAAGTCCGCTGGTACGAACAGGTGACGATATTTGAAACCCGAATAAACTGCCGCTGCGACCATGGTCGGCATCGCCAGGAAGAACGAGAATTCAGTCGCGGTCTTGCGTGACAGACCGAACAACAACCCGCCAATGATGGTTGATCCGGAACGCGATGTACCAGGAATCATCGCCAGACACTGGGCGAAACCGACTTTCAGCGCATCCTGCCAAGTGATCTCGTCGACGGTTTCGGCATGCACTTCATGTTGGCGCTTTTCGGCCCACAACATAATCACCCCGCCCACCACCAGCGCTGAGGCGACGGTAATCGGGTTGAACAGGTAGTGGTGAATCAAGTCGGAGAAAATCACTCCTAGTACCACAGCCGGCATAAAGGCAATCAACAGGTTGGCAGTAAAGCGCCTGGCGCCTGGTTGCGTCGGCAACCCGGTGACCACATCAAGAATTTTACGGCGAAACTCCCATACCACCGCGAGGATCGCACCCAACTGGATAATGATGTTGAACGCGATAGCGCGTTCACCACCGAAATCGAGCAAGTCGGCCACGATGATTTGGTGTCCGGTACTGGAAATGGGCAGAAACTCCGTCAGCCCTTCCACTACGCCAAGTATCAATGCCTGAAAGGCGGTCCAAAGATCCATCAATCCCCCAAGAAGCGATGCCCCCAAGCATGCCCCGTTAGTTTTCCTAAACGTTTATCGCGCTGAGCTTAGCTGAAGTTCCCCGCGAACAGGATCCAGACAGAGCCGTAAAAATCCCGTGAAAATCCATTGAGGACTCAGGTTTTTCCGCGCGGGGCCGAGATCCTATCAGACAAGCCTTTATAGCGCTGCCGCGTAGTAGGACTTGGGTCGCATAAACCTGCCCCAAGGCTCAGAAACCCAGCACGTGGCGCAGACCGCCAGTGGCATTTTGAACGACTACCACGACTTGGAAACGGCAAGCTACCCGGACCGGTGAGCTGGGTCGAGGATTTGCGGTGGTGGCCGATGAAGTGCACCTGCTGGCCCGGGGCACGCAGAAGTCCACGGCCGAAATCCAGTCGATAATCGAACGCTTGCAGAGTCATTCGGAAGCGGCGGTCAAAGTCATCGACGACAGCAGCTGTGCATCACGATTGACAATCGAACAGGCCGACCTGGCCGGTGCAAGTCTGAATGCGATTAGCCAGGCGTTGCGCAACCTCAACGGTTTGAACGCCTATATCGCCAGCGCGACATTGCAGCAAGCCCATGTGGTGGTGGACATCAATACAAACGATGAACCCGGTGGCGCCGGGCTTCCCTCGCCACAATTGTGCTTCTGCATTTCTGCCTACTAAAAATGTAAATACTCCCCGAACAAGATCAGCGTGTGGTCACTACGCGAAGTGCCTCGGATAAAGTGCACAACTATCTACCTCGTAACTGGGGCCGAAGTGAGCGTTTTATAGAAGCCGGATTTTTATTGCTCGATAACAATACTGCTAAAAATATTCAAGCAGTCTATTTTCGGCCGAAATCAAGAACGTCGCAGTCACAATGGTATAAACCCATAAAAAAGCGATTTAACTTAAGACTCTAAGCCTATAGAAGGAGCATCAATATGCTAGCAGGACTAACAGGAAATCCATTATCAACCACCTACTCCACAGGAAGTGATGCTGCACAATTAGACCCGGTGAGCCATTGGGAAAAGAACGCCCCTAAAAATGAAGATCGGAGTTATATCGCAAGTCAAATACGAGATGCATGCTCAACCGGAACTTTGGAGATATGCGCTTATGATATCTCTTCACTACCTCCACTTCCGAAAGAGTTGTCATCACTGACAATTCATTGTATCGGCGACAAACTAAGTTCGCTCCCACCCCTACCAAACGATTTAAAACAGCTAAAACTAATCAATATTCCAAACCTAGAAATACCATGTTTTCCAGAGAATCTAGAAGACATCACACTCATAAACTGCAAGAACATTGAATGTTTTCCTAAATTGCCTACTGGGCTATTGCACCTATCAGTCGATAGCAATTTTGTGGTTCCTCTTCCAGAAGGATTGTTGACGCTAAAACTTGATGACTGCAATGGACTCTCAGCCATACCAAAACTACCTGACAGTTTGAAAAAACTTCAGATATATAAGTGTAAAGACCTTGAGATATCAAGCCTTCCAAATAACTTAGAAGAAATCACTCTAGAAAAATTCAGTAATATTAAGCAACTAAAACTACCTGATGGATTATTGCGTTTTTCAGTCAATAGCTATTTTGTGCCTGCGCTTCCAGAAGGATTGTTATCGCTTTCACTTGAGATTTGCGATGGACTTTCAGCTTTACCTGAACTACCTGGCAGTTTGAAGACGCTGGAAATAAAATACTGCGACGAAGTAAAACTCCCTACAGAGCTGCCGAGCGATCTCTCACAGATACTATTGTATTCAAGCAGTAGAACAGACTGGGACATACAACCACAAAACATTCCACCCAATGTCAATATTGCCACTAATGGCAAAGTCAAAATTAACCCGGAGTGCCTTAAAGTTCCGGGTGTAACTTACGATAATACCTCTATCGATGCAACCATGCATTTTCGCCCTGGAGATATAGTGTATGGCACAGCGCATGGAAGGGGGCCAGTATTTCGCGCCATCAATATTTTAAATGATTTCTCAGATAAAGACATAGTAATGCAAAACACACTAACCAACGCAATTTGGGATAGCAAGTCTTTTTCGAAGTTTCGTTCAGACGAAGAAATCAAACAGACCTTAAATGACTATGATAGAGCGATGGATTTTAAAAGCTTCCTGGAAAACCACGAAAGATACAACGTTACAAACATACAAAAGTTTAACACCCTTACCATCACAGAACGACTTTCAAAAACAAGTAAGGCGGGGCTTGAGTTCCAAACCAGCGTGCGAGAAAAATCGGTGATTTTTTGTGTGGACCATCTTGTAGACTCCATCCCAGATATTGCAAGTAAAAGCGGCCCTCATGGTCAGGCTATAACCGCACATGAATTGCGCTGGATTTATCGACACCGCGACGATGATAATGTGAAAGAAAATGTTAAGTTTTTTTTACGCGGCGCTCCTGTTTCGCATGAGTCGGTTTTTTCATTGACTGGGTGGGATAAATATCAACCTAAATACACGACAAAAATACCAACTGATCACGTCGCTCTGTAGGGATCACCCCCAGAGGTGAAAAACGCAACCCTCTGTCAAACACACCTTGCGACTCCAACTATTTAAGGGCGATTGTGTCCGCGTATTTTTACTCGAACACAATCACCCTTGACGCTAGCAGCCAGAATAATTAATACATCTTTGTATTTTTATCATGCTCAGCTTCGCCTGTTGACCAAACTGATAACTGACTCCGCCACCAAGCTAGTTGCGCACAACACGCAATGCTTTGCGTACGTATTCAAACATTGCCCACAACAGGCTTTTGCCTAATATCCAATGTTTTGTTTTTAATAAGTTATTTCCAGTATATTTAGTAAAGCCAAGTCCTGCCTACTGATTTTGCCTGACTAACACTTTTTGTTGTCGTCTAGGTACAATCCGCCCCCCTACTTCGCTTTCCCAAGGATCCTCCATGTCCGGGCTTGAACTGTTTGCCGCCGCCCTCGGTGTCATCGCCGTCTGGTTGACGGTCAAACAGAACCCTTGGTGCTGGCCGATCGGTCTGGTCATGGTGCTGCTTTATAGCTGGATCTTTTTTGAGGTGAAGCTGTATTCGGACATGCTCCTGCAAGTGATCTACGCCGCGCTGCAGCTCTACGGCTGGCGGCAATGGACTCGCGCAGGCGAGGCGAATACCGGCCGGCAGGTCAGCCGGCTCGACGCAAAGTCGGTGGCCCTGTGCCTTGCTGTGGGCGCGCTGGGCAGTGTGCTGCTGGGCGCCGCCATGGCGCACTGGACCGATGCCGCCCAGCCATGGCTGGACGCCGCACTGACCGGCTTCAGCCTGGTCGCACAGATGTGGATGGCGCAAAAACGCGTGCAATGTTGGCCACTGTGGATCGCCGTTGACGTGATTTTTGTCGGGCTGTTCATCTATAAAGGCATGTACCTCACCTCTGCCCTCTATGCCTTGTTCCTTCTGCTGGCCGTGCTAGGCTGGCGTGAATGGCGTGCCGACCCGGCATTACGCGCATGAAGGTGCTGGTGCTCACGGGGCCTGAATCCAGTGGCAAAAGCTGGCTTTCGGGCGAGATTCACGCCAATTTCGGCGGCATTTTGGTCAATGAGTACGTTCGGCATTTCATCGACAGTAATGTGCGCAATACCTGCTACGATGATATTACGTCGATAGCACATGGCCAGTTGGCTTGGGAAGATGAAGCACGAGCCCAACAGCCGTCACTGCTGATCCTCGATACACATCTCTTAAGCAATATCCTTTGGAGTCACACGTTGTTTGGCGGTTGCCCGACATGGATCGAGCAAGCACTGCTGGAGCGTCACTACGACTTGCATTTGCTGCTGAGCCCTGAGACCGTGGCTTGGCATGACGACGGCCAGCGTTGCCAACCGCAACTGGCAGAACGCCAGGCGTTTTTCCAGGCAAGCCGCCAATGGCTTGACCTGCACCGCCAGCCTTGTCAGGTACTGCAAGGTGATTGGAAACAGCGCAAGGATGAGGCATTTGAGGCTGTGTCACGCTTGCTCACGGTGTGACGAGGCGCGCCCTAGCGAAAATGTCCATCCCTGAAACACCCAGCACCGCGCAGAACCGCGAGCTAAAGCGGTCCGGGCACTATAACCAGAAAATGTTAAATCACTGATACAACCTGCCTTCACCGACTTTGGCGAGCAATCGCGCGAACATGGCCGGCGCGCTTGCGTGGGCGCTGTTTCAGTGGCGATACAGGAATGTTTTTATCACCTCAACATTCAAAGGCAAGTGACTGTTTTTATAGGAAGATCCAAAACCGGCACACCTTCTGCTCTATATATGGCAGCGCTGATAGGGCCAGCGCTCCACTTACAGAAGGAATTGCCGCTGTGGGGAAATTTGATAAAGGTATCTATAACTTCCTTATTATCGGATGTGCACTGGCCTCAAGTGTCAGCCTGACCGTACTGGCTGACTCTTTACCGGGTACCAACGGGATCATAATCATCAAACGTGATGTTCAGACGCGAAACGCGACGATCCCTCCGTTGGTTCCGGACCCTGACCCCACAACCGTCAATGCCAATCCGTCCCAACATATCCTCAAACAAACGAACGAGTTGAGCGATGGTGACTTCGCCAACGTGGCCAGTGGTGCAGGCATCAATCGCCTGGTTGCTCAAGGCACCAACAACCTGGGCGGCAATATCACCAACCAGACCCAGCTGACCAACCTCCCCGGTGGACGTTCGGGAAATGGCGGCAACGGCATTGCCAACATGGTCAATTCAAGCGTCGCCAAAGGCCTGAGCCCAATGATGAACATATTGGGAGGCCAAAAATGACTCGTACGCTGCTGACTATCGCCATGTTCTGCAGTGCATCGACCTTCGCCCAATCCCCCGTCGTCAACAACGCCAACATCGACGGTTCAGGTATGCAGTACCAGGGCAACCTCTCGGTCAACCAGGCAGCCGGTGATCAACAACAACAGGCTAACGCCCGCGCCATCGCGGCTGGCCATGGAGCCAGCGCGACCACCCAGATTCGCCAACGGTTGCGCTCCCCTGTCGACCCCGAGATGGATGCCCGGTCCAGCATCCAGGGCGACTCCTTCAGTCATGGCAACGGCATCCTGGGTGTCAACCAAAGCACCGGTGCCAGTAACCAGCAAGCCAACGCACTGCGTATCAGTATCGGTACGCAGCCGGAAAGTATCGACGACAGCGTCCTCATGCAACAGAACGTGGCGCTGTTCAACAACTTTGATCCAACTGACCCTGCAGCAGGCTATCGCCAAGTCACTACTAGTGACCAGGCCTTCACTGGTAGTCGTGGGGTAATTCAGTTGAATCAGAGCGCCGGGGTGGGAAACCGAATGGCAAACACTCTGAGCGTACGGGTCGCGGATTGACCCTAGTAGGTAAGAACAACACTTAACCTAAAACAAGTACGGAGAATCACCATGAAACCTTCAATGGCAATAAGGCCTCTGGTTTTCGCAATTGCTGCGGTCATGGCTGTTGCTGTACAAGCTGCCCCGCGTCACCATAATCATGACAACGATGATGACAACAACGGTGGCCAACAAAACAACCAACCTCCTCGTCCAACAATGATCCCTATCAGCGCGACGGCCAATGCGAACGATAGGCAACGCAGTACTGGCAACACCATCCGTAACGAAGGGACTATCAACTCAGCCGAGATGAGCAGTTCTGGCGATGGCACAAGCGGCAACGTTGGCGTCAACGTGGCTGCAGGCTCTGGCAACCAGCAAGACAACGCAGCCGCCATCGCAAACGCTGCCTCCGACTCGAGTCTGGATAACAGCTTCGTGTTCGGTACTTCCGTTGCCACGGCTAGCGTTATTCAATCCAGCAACAATAACAGGGTCAACAACTACGGAAGCACCAACACTGCCACGATGAGCGGATCGGGCAATAGCGGCAGCGGCAATATGGGTATCAACATTGCTGGTGGCGACCTTAACCAGCAGAAAAATACCATGGCAATTGCCAACTCCAATGCTCCATTGGGTAACGCAAGAGCTACCGCTTCTGCCGATCAAAACGGTCCTGGCCTGACAGTCAACAACAACGCCGATCGCACCTACCGCGTAGATACGATCACCGTTACCAACACCGCCAGCGGTAGTTTCTCTCGAGAAAATGCGTTCGAGCTCAGCGGCAGTCAAAGCGCTTCTTCGGGCTGGAACGCCGCCGGTGCAAAAAGCAACAGTGCCAGCGGCTCCCTTAACGTGGCTGTAAGCGGCGCCAAGAGCAGCAGTGCCAGCGGTTCCAACAACAGTGCTTCGAGCAGCACCCACAGCAGCAGTGCCAGCGGTACCAACAGCAGCGCTTCGAGCGGCACCAACAGCAGCAATGCCAGCGGTACCAACAGCAGCAATGCCAGCGGTTCTAATAATGCTGCTTTGAGCGCTTCGTTGAACGCTAGCCTGGACGCGGCGGCGGCAGCTTCCAACTCCACTACCTTCGGCAATCGCACCCGCAGCAGCAGTTCCGAGGCATCGTTAAACGCTTCGCTGGGTGCAAATGTTGACGCATCGCTAAACACTTCGTTCGACCGTTCGCGCGACTCCTCGTTCGACAGGTCGCGTGATTCCTCGTTCGACAGATCGCGCGAATCCTCGTTCGACAGAACCCGCGACTCCGCGTCCAGCAGTTCGCACGAATCTTCGTACGACAAATCGAAAGACTCGTCTTTCAGTAAATCGCTCGATGCATCGTATGAAAAAGCCAGCGCCTCGGCGTACGAAAAATCGGGCAGTAAATCGTCCGAGTCTGAGTTCGCCAAACAGGGAGGCTTCAGTGAAAGCAGCTCCTATGATTTGAGCAACACCTACTCTTATCAAGTGCTGACTCCAACTGGCTGGGCAAACCCTGTGACCAACACTGCAACCCTGAGCGGTTCGGTGAATGGCGGCAGTGGCAACCTGGGTGTCAACGTAGCTGCTGGTGTGGGTAACCAACAAAGCAACTCGCTGGCCATTTCCAACCAATCGTTCTAAATGCTAGCTCTGGAGGCCCCCTTATGGGGGCCTTTTTAAAACAACCAGAAGGCGTTCAACCATGCGTATCATCGCCTTGGCATTTTTGCTTTGCGTGGCCAGCGTGAGCGAGGCTGCACAAATGCCGTTATCCGTCCTGCCTGGCGGCGCGGTGGTGTACAAGCCGATCCAAAGCATCCGCGAGCGTAAATTTGCCGACCTGGTCCAACAGAAAACCGACTTCAGTTGCGGCGCAGCTGCGCTGGCGACCATTTTGCGCCAGGCCTACTGGCTGGACGTGAATGAAGAACAAGTCATCGAAGGCATGCTGGCTCAATCCGATCATGATCTTGTCCGCGTTCAGGGCTTCTCGATGCTCGACATGAAGCGTTACGTGGAAAGTATCGGCATGCGGGCCCGTGGTTATCGGGTATCGACGGAGACGTTGAACGAAATCAAAATTCCGGTTGTGGTCCTCTTGGATATCCGTGGCTACAAACATTTTGTGGTCATGCAAAGAGTGCATCAGGGCTGGGTCTATATCGGAGATCCGGTACTTGGCCATAAACGCTACAAAGTCGACGACTTTGTCAAAGGCTGGAACGGCATCATCTTTGCCGTCATTGGCCAGGGCTACGACAAGACCAATGCGCTGCTCGACCCGCCCCTGCCACTAACCGCCAGGAATCGCGTCAACACCTTCAACCCGGTGCAAGACGCAGAATTGATGGATTTCGGATTCATTCAAAGCGACTTCTTCTAATAACAAGGAGCACGATGCTCCGGGAGCACCCATGAAGACTCCAATGTGGCTGGTCGTGGTCTGCCTGACCGCCAGCCTGCCAATCCAGGCTCAGACATTCAAACCCATTGAACTGAGCGATCAGGAACTGTCGGTTTTGCGAGGTCGCTATGTCATGCCGGGACGGATCATCAGTTTCGGCATTGCCATGACCAGTACCTGGCAAAATGCCAACGGTGAAGTGATCGGGGCAACTTCCTCGATGCAAATTCAACAATCGACCATCACGCCGCAGTTTTACGTGTCGATGATCGACGAAAAAGGAAATGGCTCGGCGCGTTCGCCAAACATCGGAACCGGTACCGTCACTGGCGGCAGCGGCCTCAACAGCACCGAAGGGGTCACTCAAGTCGTGCGTGCTGCCGGCGACAATAACATTGCCTACAACAACGTTGACATCAACGTCACAAAGGCTAACCAGGCACCGGCATTGCAACAGCAGGGCCAGGCACTGGCCGCAGGCTCGACGTTGATCGGCGCCAATGGTGCGGGCTCCCTGAGCGTGTCCTCGACCGGTACCGGTGTACAACTCAACATCGTGGCCAACAACAACCAAGGCAGTACCGTACAACGTCTGGCCCAGGGTGGGCTGATGCAGAACGCGACGTTACTCGGCGGTGGCAACCAGGTCCGCAACCTCACGTCCCTCAATGTCGTACTGCGGGACAACGTGCCGACAGCCGGTTCGCTTAACGGCAATCTGGACCAGCTCAAAGGTCTTCGCGCTCTCGGATTCTGATCTACGCTGAGTTTCACCAGATGGAGTGTCAGAAGGGACGGCTAACCCATGCAACGATCGTTAACGTTCAGAGTTGTTGTTTGTTTGAGTAGCCTGGCACCGGCCACTCTGCTTTACGCAGCATCGGACCCTCAAGTCGAAGCGCTGAAACAACAACTCATGGAGTTGAAACAGCGTTACGAAGCACAACAGCAAGCGCTGATGGTACTCGAACAGCGCGTTCGTCAAGTCGAAGAAGCTCCTGCTACCCCTGTTCCCCAACGCCTGACCAAATCCCCTGCTGAAACAGTCAAGGGTGGCCAGACAGTGGCCGCCGGAGCGCCGGGAACCACTGGCAGTTCATACGGCCAATCGCTCCAGGATGACTCGCAACCGGCACAAAGCGTTTCCAACCTGTACGACGAGGCCAGTGGCTTCTTCGGCGGCGGCAAGTTCAGCGTCGAAACCGGCCTGACCTACACCCACTTCGATACCCGTGCACTGACGCTCAACGGCTTCCTCGCACTGGACTCGATTTTCCTCGGCAACATCAACCTCGACCGCATCAAGGCGGATAACTGGACCCTGGACCTCACCGCCCGCTACAACGTGGCGCAACGTTGGCAGTTCGACATTAACGTCCCCGTGATCTATCGCGAATCAACGTACTCCTCCGGTGGCGCTGGTGGTGCAGGTCCGGTGACGTCGGACGCAACCGTTACACGCGACCCGACTATCGGCGATGTGAACGTTGGCGTTGCTTACAAGTTTCTGGATGAGACCGCCAATCTGCCCGACTCGGTCTTTACCCTGCGCCTCAAGGCGCCGACCGGTGATGATCCTTACGGCATCAAGCTGGTCAATGACCCCAACAACGATAACCTCTCGGTACCCGAGGACTTGCCTACCGGCAATGGTGTCTGGTCGATCACCCCGGGTATCTCGCTGGTCAAGACCTTCGACCCGGCCGTGCTGTTCGGCAGCCTGGCCTACACCTACAACATGGAAGAATCTTTCAGTGACATCAGTCCTCAGGTCAATTCCAAGGTGCCTGGGGACGTGAAACTGGGCGATTCCTGGCAGGTCGGCGCCGGTATTGCATTCGCCTTGAACGAAAAAATGAGTATGTCGTTTTCGTTCACTGATCAGTTCGCCAGAAAGAGCAAGATCAAGCCGGACGGTGGCGATTGGCAATCAATCACCAACAGCGATTACAACTCGGCCAACTTCAACATCGGCATGACCCTGGCAGCCTCCGAAAACCTGACGATCGTTCCCAACCTGGCCATCGGCGTCACCGAAGATGCGCCAGACTTTTCCTTCAGCCTGAAATTCCCGTACTACTTCTAACTAGCGCACACAAAAAACCCGCTTTTTTCGGCGGGTTTTTTCGTTTTACTTGCGGCTTGCGGCTTGCGGCTTGCGGCTTCCAGCTACAAATCAGCGTATCTGATGCTTGTGCAATAAACGGTAGAAGGTAGGTCTGGATATCCCCAGTACCTTGGCGGCGATGCTCAAATTATCGCTGTGGCGGTTAAGTACATCGCATAAGGCCTGGCGCTCTGCCCGGTCCTTATAGTTTTCCAGCGTGCCCATCGGCACCGCGATCGTATGGTGACTGATCAACCCCAAGTCTCGCGCCTCGATCTGCCGACCTTCAGCCAACACCAGCCCGCGTCGTACCCGGTTGGCCAGCTCGCGCACATTGCCTGGCCAGTCATGCTTGCCCATGGCAATCAGCGCGTCATCGCTGAAACTGCGAGGACGGCGGCCGGTTTCATGGCTGTAGAAGTGGGAAAAGTGGTTGGCCAGCATCGATAAATCAGCAAGGCGCTCACGCAGTGGGGCGGTATCGACTTGCAGTACGTTCAGGCGGTAGTACAAATCTTCGCGGAAGCGATTTTTCTCGATCATGTCCTCAAGGTCTACGTGAGTCGCCGCCAACACCCGCACATCCACTGGAATCGGCTGACCGCCACCGACACGCTCGATGTGTTTTTCCTGCAGGAAGCGCAACAGATGGGCTTGCAGCTCCAAGGGCAAGTCACCGATCTCATCCAGAAACAGCGTGCCGCCATTGGCCGCTTCGATTCGTCCGACCTTGCGTTGATGAGCGCCGGTAAAGGCCCCCTTCTCGTGCCCAAACAATTCGGACTGGATCAAGTGTTCAGGAATTGCGCCGCAATTAATCGCGACAAAGGGTTTGTTGTGACGCTGGGATTGTTTATGGAGTGTGCGGGCGACCAGTTCTTTACCAGTACCGCTTTCACCACGAATCAATACCGGAGACTCGGTGGGCGCCAGCTTGCTCAGCAATTTACGCAGTTCACGAACCGGCTTGCTATCGCCCAGTAGCTCGTGTTCATTCTGTTGGACGTGAATCGTGCCCTTCCCGCGCAGGCGCGCCATGCCGAACGCCCGCCCCAGCGTGACTTGAACCCGGGACACGTCAAACGGCAAGGTATGGAAGTCGAAAAACCATTCACAAACGAAATCCCCGACATTCTGCAAGCGCAGAATTTCCTGATCGAGCACGGCGATCCACTCAGTGCCACTGCGACTGATCAACTCTTTGACGGGCTCGGGGCGTTCCAGATGAAAAGGTTGTAAGCGCAACAGGCCAACGTCGCAGGTTAGATCGGTGGCGTTCTCCAAAGAACTGCTGTCGACATCCCAGCCCACAGAGCGCAAACCCGGTAACAGACGATGACAGTCATCGCAGGGGTCTACTACTAACAGACGTCGTAACGCAGGCGTTTCGATCATGACTGTTCCTTGACGCCAAATTTTAGGAATTATTCGAAAAAACAGTCATTTGGCGGACCTGGCTGTAACATTAGCAAGAATTTGACAGGCCCTTGTATCGATTGATTATAGAAGCACTACTTAGTTAGTTATAAGAAGGTTTTTTTGTGAGTTACCTGACGAGTCAAATCTTTCGGTCAGCTTTCAAAAGATGCGTTTGCGTTGCGCATTTGAAAGAAACTTGAAATTTCTTTTGATTGTGTGTGACCTGACCCGCTGTTGGGGGCATCAGTACAAGTAACCAGCCGCACGGTAAGCCCAACCGACGGCACATCACTTGATTGGGCATACAGAGAGAAGACCCCATGACCGCCCCGCTCCGTATCAACGAAGCTCTTTTGATTGCCGACCGCGCGTTCCAGCCTTTCCACTGCGTCGCCTGGGCTCAACAAGATGGCAATGGCGAGCTTTGCATCACGGTCATTGACCGCACCAATACCCATATCGGTCACACCCAGATCCCCAGCAGCGCCTATTGCGACCCGGTAAAACTCGAACACCTGCTTCAGCAGGCCCGAGCCGAGCTGAGCCAGGAAGGTTATCAATTACAGTCATGGTCCATGCCGCACTAAGGGCGATTGCGGATTACTACAACGTAGTCCGCCCCTTCGCCTGTTATCAAGTTGGCTGTTTTCAACAGTAACAGCGCGCCCCCACTGCAACTTCGCCGTATCGAATTACTTGGCAGACTTGTCAGTGGTACGAAAAGACACTGTTCTGGCACACAGTGACCCTCCGCCTGTTAGTTATGACAGTTGTGCGATCGATCATTCAGGGATTGAATGTTTAGCAGACAGTTGCCCTCCCGCCCCTCGGGTTTCGGTCAGCTCGCAAGGAGATGCGTGCATGCCACACCAAACGGCTTTTGCCCTACCTGCATCACGGAACATCGCTGGCGACCTGGATCACAGTTTCGCCTCCAGTGGCAAAACTCAAGTGTATTTCGCCGGTAGCCTTTCAAGTATCGCCAACGGCGTGGAGATTGACGCCAATGGTCGCCTGCTGGTGGCGGCGACCGTCGGTATGCCGAATGGCAGCTGCTTTGGCCTCGCTCGATTACTTGAGGATGGCTCGGCGGACCTCGCATTTGGCACCAATGGCAGCGTTATCGGGCAGTTCCAGCACGGTCACGAGGCAATGGCGGGCAAAGTCCACGTCCTCGCCAATGGGCATATTCTGGTGGCCGGCCTGCACTATGAAAACGCTCATCGAACGTTGCCCGCATTGGCGCTGTTCGATTCGCAGGGCCATCCCGTCGAACACTTTGCCGACAACGGGCTTTGCGTCGTACGCCTGCCGGGGAACCTGTCCCTGGGCATGCGCGATCTCTGGCTCCCCCCTGGCGTCCCGGGCGCCGAAGGCTGCGACGTACAGGTCCAGGCTGACGGCCGAATCCTGCTGCTGGCCAATCATCATTTCGAACTGGCTGATCATGTCGGCCTGCTGATCTGCCTCACCCGCCAGGGCGCGTTGGACACGTCCTTCAACGGCCGCGGGTTTGTCATCGTCAGGCACTTGCTGATGAACTCCTGGCTCAGCAGCCTGATGGTGCAACGCGATGGCCGGATAATGGTCGGCGGATCGGTCAATTTCCCCGAAGAAGGTTTGCTGGCCCGCTATCTTCCTGACGGTCATCTGGATGAATCCTTCGCGGCGGATGGTTTTATGACGTTCAGGGCTGCGGAGCGCGGCGCTCAGGTCAGCCAGATCATTGAACAAGACAATGGCGACTTGCTGTGTCTTGGCAGCAGTCGCGACCCCATGAACTGCCTCGCCTTGAAAGTACACAGTAATGGTCACCCGGATGTTCATTGCAACGGCGGTAAGCCTCAGCTACTGAGCATTGGACGCAACAGCTGCCAGTGGACTGCCGCCCGGCGCCAGTCAGATGGCCGTGTAGTGGCGGTCGGCGCCACCCTCGGCGGGATTGAAGCCGATTTCCTCCTGGCCCGCTATTTACCCAGCGGGCAACCAGACCCTGGCTTTGCCGAAGGCACTTGCTGGGTTCGCACGCGTCTGGGCCGCTGCCTGGACACCGCGACGTCGGTGGCCATTCAGGCTGACGGTAAAGTTGTCGTGGGCGGTTATTCATTGGATGGCAACTACAAGGCCGTTGTAGTGCGATACCTAAGTTAGACCGGACTGCTTCCCCGAGCTTGATATTCCCATCTTGTTACGGCAAGTTGCGCGCTACTTTAAACAAGGAGTAGCCGATGTCCGGTTCAATGACCCAGGCGTTCACGCATAACTTTCTCGGCAACTCACCTCGCTGGTACAAGGCAAGCATTCTCGGTTTCCTGATAATCAACGCTCTGGTGCTATGGACGGTCGGTCCGGTCGCAGCCGGTTGGTTGCTGGTGCTGGAATTCATCTTCACCCTGGCGATGGCGCTCAAGTGTTATCCGCTGATGCCCGGCGGACTGCTGCTGATCGAAGCACTGCTGCTGAAAATGACCACGCCACAGGCGCTGTATGACGAACTGCTGCACAACTTTCCGGTCATCCTGCTGCTGATGTTCATGGTGGCCGGTATCTATTTCATGAAAGACCTGCTGCTGTTTCTGTTCTCGCGCTTACTGCTGGGGGTTCGCTCCAAGGCACTTCTGGCGTTGATGTTCTGCTTCCTTTCGGCATTCCTGTCGGCCTTCCTGGATGCCTTGACCGTGACGGCAGTGATTATCAGTGCGGCCATGGGGTTTTATTCGGTCTATCACCGAGTCGCTTCGGGCAATGATCCACGCCAGGACAGCGAGTTCACCGATGACCAGCACTTACCCGCACTTCACCATGCAGACCTCGAACAGTTCCGCTCCTTCTTGCGTAGCTTGTTGATGCACGGTGCCGTGGGCACGGCATTAGGCGGCGTGTGCACGCTGGTGGGTGAACCACAGAACCTGCTGATCGGCCATGAAATGGGTTGGCATTTCGCCGAATTCTTTTTGAAGGTGGCCCCGGTTTCGCTGCCGGTGCTGGTCGTCGGCCTGGTGACCTGCGTGTTACTGGAGAAACTGCGCTGGTTCGGTTACGGCACCCTGCTGCCGGACAACGTGCGCGCGGTGCTGGCCAACTATGCTGACGAAGACAACGCCGAACGAACCTCACGCCAACGCGCCGCCTTGTTGGTGCAAGGCACCGCTGCGCTGATCCTGATTGCAGGGTTGGCGTTCCACATCGCGGAAGTCGGCCTGATCGGGTTGATGGTGATCGTCCTGATCACTGCGTTCACCGGCATCACTGACGAGCATCGTATCGGCAATGCGTTCAAGGACGCTATGCCGTTCACTGCGTTGCTGGTGGTGTTTTTTGCGGTGGTGGCGGTGATTCACGACCAGCAATTGTTCACTCCGCTGATTCATTGGGTATTGACGCTGCCAACCCATCAGCAACCGGGCATGCTGTTTATTGCCAACGGCTTGTTGTCCGCCATCAGCGACAACGTATTTGTGGCGACCATTTACATTACTGAAGTTAAACATGCGTTTATCACCGGCCAAATGACCCGTGATCACTTCGAGACGCTGGCCATTGCAATCAACACCGGGACAAACCTGCCCAGCGTAGCGACACCCAATGGCCAGGCCGCGTTCCTGTTTCTGCTGACCTCGGCGATTGCACCGCTGATTCGCCTGTCATACGGGAGGATGGTGTGGATGGCGTTGCCGTATACGGTGGTGATGGGCGGATTGGGCTGGTATGCGGTGAGTTTCTGGCTGTAACACAGACTTAAACTGCACCCCGCCCCTCATCCAACGCTATGCCAGACGCGACCGTCACGGGCCAGCAGCTCATCGGCATCGGCAGGGCCGTCCTCACCGGCCGCGTAATGCTGAACCGTCGCGTCCTGCTGCCAGGCATCGAGGAACGGCTGTACGGCGCGCCAGCCGTTCTCAATGTTGTCGGCGCGCTGGAACAGCGTCTGATCGCCGGTCAGGCAATCATATATAAGGGTTTCGTAGCCGGTGGACGGCTGCATTTCGAAGAAGTCCTTGTACGCAAAGCCCAGTTCGATATTGGCCATCTTCAACGCCGGGCCAGGCCGCTTGGCCAACAGGTCGAACCACATACCTTCGTTAGGCTGGATCTGGATCCGCAGGTAGGTCGGTTGCAGCTCATCGACTTCGGTATCACGGAACTGCGCATACGGCGCCGGTTTGAAGCAGATAACGATCTCGGTATCGCGCACGCTCATGCGTTTACCGGTGCGCAAGTAGAACGGCACACCGACCCAACGCCAGTTGTCGATCATGACTTTGAGCGCCACGTAGGTTTCGGTGGTGCTGTCGGGCGCCACGTTGTTTTCCTGGCGATACCCCGGCAATGGCTTGCCGTCGACTTCGCCAGCGGCGTATTGCCCGCGGACCGAATTGGCCCGTGCCTCCTCGGTAGACCAAGGGCGAATGGCCCCCACGACTTTGGCTTTTTCACCACGGACCGCATCGGCGCCAAACGCGGCCGGCGGCTCCATTGCCACCATCGCCAATAACTGAAACAGGTGATTGGGCACCATGTCCCGCAAGGCGCCGGTGTGTTCATAAAAACTGCCACGGGTTTCCACGCCGACGGTTTCGGCGGCGGTTATCTGCACGTGGTCGATGTAATGGTTGTTCCAGAACGCTTCGAACAGGCTGTTGGAAAACCGGCTGATCAGAATGTTCTGCACGGTTTCCTTGCCCAGGTAGTGATCGATCCGGTAGATCTGGTTTTCCGTCATCACCTTGAGCAAGCACGCATTCAAGGCTTCGGCGGTTTGCAGATCGGAGCCGAACGGTTTTTCAATGACCACCCTTCTGAATGCTTGCGGCGTCTCTTGCAGCAAACCCGCCGCGCCGAGCCGACGCACTACTTCGCTGAAAAAACGTGGCGCGGTCGCCAGGTAAAAGACCGCATTGCCGGTGCCGCTGGCGGCGATTTTCGCCGCCAGCGCTTGATAAGTGCTGTCGTCCAGGAAGTCGCCCTGGACGTAGCTGATACCTTGGGCCAGTTTGGCCCACGCCTGCGGATCAAGGGCTTGATCGCCCTTTCCGACCTTGGCCGCCACTTCGCTTCGAATAAAGTCTTCGAGCTTGCGGGCAAAGGCGTCGTCAGTGATGGCGTTGTGGTCAACGCCGATGATCCGCAATCCATCCCCCAGCAGACCGTCGCGACTCAGGTTGTACAGCGCCGGCATCAGCAGGCGCTTGACCAGGTCACCGTGGGCACCGAACAGGAACAGCGTGGTCGGTGGTGCGGGTTCTGCCTTGGATTTATTGCGGATCAGACGGGGCATTTTTTCGAAGTCTCCACATGGCCGCCGAAGCCGAAGCGCTGGGCCGATAGAATCTTGTCGCCAAAGGTGCCCTGGCCGCGCGAACGGTAGCGGGAGAACAACGAGTTCGACAGCACCGGCACAGGCACCGATTGCTCCATGGCGGCCTCGATGGTCCAGCGACCTTCACCGCTGTCAGCCACCGAACCGGAGAAACCGTCGAGTTTCGGGTCGCTGGCCAGCGCGTCGGCCGTCAGGTCGAGCAGCCAGGACGAAACTACACTGCCACGGCGCCAGACTTCGGCGATGTCGGCGACGTTCAGGTCAAAACGCTGGTCTTCCGGCAGGTTGGTGCTGGCTTTGGTTTTGAGAATGTCAAAACCTTCGGCGAAGGCCTGCATCATTCCGTATTCGATGCCGTTGTGGATCATCTTCACGAAATGCCCGGAACCTGCTGGGCCGGCGTGTATGTAGCCACGTTCCGCGCGATCGTCATCGGACTTGCGGTCCTTGGTGCGCGGAATATCACCCATGCCCGGTGCCAGACTATCGAACAGCGGGTCCAGGCGTTTCACCACGTCGGCGTCGCCGCCGATCATCATGCAATAGCCGCGTTCCAGACCCCAGACGCCGCCGGAGGTGCCAACGTCGATGTAGTGCAGGCCTTTTTCCGCCAAGGCTTTGGCCCGGCGAATGTCGTCTTTATAGAAGGTGTTACCGCCGTCGATGATGGTATCGCCGGCTTCGAGCAAGGTGCTCAGGGTGTCGATGGTGTCTTCGGTCGGTGCGCCAGCAGGCAGCATGACCCAGACCGCTCGCGGCTTCTCCAGGCCAGCAACCAGGGCCGGCAGGTCAGCGGCGCCCGTAGCGCCCTCGGCCGTCAAGGTTTCGATGAAGGCGGTATTGCGGTCGTAAACGACAGTGGTATGCCCATTGAGCATCAGGCGCCGCGCAATATTGCCGCCCATGCGGCCCAGTCCAATGATCCCGAGTTGCATGTGCTGATGCTCCCTACTACAAATAATGTGTGTCAAAGGTTATAGCCCAACGTGACTCATGGGGTTAGTCCAGAGCGTTGGCACATAGTTTCCGGGCATTGTGCCCGATCCTGATGGATAACGTCGGTAATCACACCGAAGACACAACGACCATGAAAAATAAAAAAGTTCCCTTGGCGATAAAAAGAATTCAAAATCAGCGCCGATAGTGGATCAGCACCCTCTCACAGGGCAGGTCTACAGTTGAGTCAGCCATTTGCGAGGTGAGCAATGGGCACAGTACACGCAGCACGACCCGCACAAACTCTTTACGTCACGATCCATCGCGAGGAATTGCGCCAGTTGAAAGAAGAGCGCGACCTCTTGAAACAGGAACTCGCGCAACTGCGTCAGCTGACTCAAGGCACTCAGACGACACCCCTGCCCATTAAACAGCGCGCCCCCCACGCCTGATTTTTCAAGTCATTCGGAGACAGCCTTCCGCTGTTTCCGCCCCCGCCTTTCCCCTGCGACACACGCTTTCACAATTTCTTCACATTTGCTTATTGATACTGCCAATCATTATGGCCGCTCGGTTCTCGTGCGGTTTTCTTTCGTCGGCAATGGATGGCTCGACGTCGTAGTGATTTCTGGCTGGAGCGTTGCATGGCTTTGTTTAAACGCAGCAATACGTCTGCGGAAGGTTTCGATTGGGCAGGTTTACTCTGGTTATTTCTGTTCTTCTGGTATTTCTCCGGCATCACCCAATTACTTATCCAACTGACCGGTACTTCGGGCTTCACCGGGTTCCGTCAGGCCTTTGTCATGAGCGCCATCTGGCTTGCGCCGATGCTGTTGTTCCCTAAACAGACGCGCGTAATGGCGGCAGTGATCGGCGTCGTGCTCTGGGCCTGCTCGATGGCCAGCCTGGGTTACTTCTTTATTTATCAGCAGGAATTTTCCCAGAGCGTCATCTTCATCATGTTCGAGTCGAACATCTCTGAAGCTGGCGAATACATGACCCAGTACTTCGCCTGGTGGATGGTCGCAGCGTTCCTCGCCCACACGCTGTTCGCTTATTTCCTGTGGACTCGCTTGCGCCCGATTTATCTGCCGCGCTGGAAAGCGCTAGTGGCGGCGACAGCCGTTGTGATTGCCGTGGTTGGTTACCCGCTGGTCAAGCAGACCGCGCGTACCGGCAGTTTCGCTGAAGGCTTCGATAAGTTCGAAACCCGCATCGAGCCTGCCGTGCCATGGCAGATGGTTGTGGCTTACCACCGTTATCTCCAGACCCTGGCGGGCATGCAGGACATGTTGCACAGCACGAGCAAGATTGCTCCGCTGAAAAACCTGACGGATACGATGGCCAACCAGCCCGCCACCCTGGTGCTGGTGATCGGCGAGTCCACCAACCGTCAGCGTATGAGCCTCTACGGTTACCCGCGTCAAACCACGCCGGAACTGGACAAGCTAAAGGATCAATTGGCGGTCTTCGACAACGTTATCACCCCGCGCCCTTACACCATTGAGGCGTTGCAGCAGGTGCTGACCTTCGCTGACGAAGAAAACCCGGACCTTTACCTGTCCACGCCGTCGCTGGTCAGCATGATGAAACAGGCGGGTTACAAGACGTTCTGGATCACCAACCAGCAGACCATGACCAAGCGCAACACCATGTTGACGACCTTCTCTGAGCAGGCCGACGAGCAGGTGTACCTGAACAACAACCGTAACCAGAATGCCGCCCAGTACGATGGCGACGTGATCGAGCCGTTCAACAAGGCCCTGGCCGATGCGGCGCCGCGCAAACTGATCGTTGTGCATTTGCTCGGCACACACATGAGCTACCAGTACCGCTACCCTCCGGCGTTCGACAAGTTCACCGACCGCAAAGGTGTGCCGGCCGGCGTGCGCGACGATCAGGTGCCGACGTACAACAGCTATGACAATGCCGTGCTGTACAACGATTTCGTGGTGTCCAGCCTGATCAAGGACTACGCCAAGTCCGATGCGAATGGCTTCCTGCTGTACCTCTCCGACCACGGCGAGGATGTGTTCGACTCCGTCGGTCACACGACCCTGGGGCGTAACGAGAACAAGCCGACCGCACCGATGTACACCATTCCCTTCATGGCCTGGGCTTCGCCAAAATGGCGCGAAAACCATGACTGGAACTTTGCTGCCGACTTGAGCCGGCCTTACAGCAGCTCGCAGCTGATTCACACCTGGGCGGATCTGGCCGGTTTGAATGCTGATGAACTGGACCGCAGCAAGAGCCTGGTCAGTGACAGCTTCAAGCCGCGCCCGTTGATGATCGGTAACCCTTATGAGCGTGAAGCGCGTCCACTGATCGACTTCAGCCTGATGAAGCCGAAAACCGAACCGGCAGTCGTTCAAAAGTAGATGTATTCAGGGGCCGTTTTCGGCCCCTTTTGCTGTGTCCCTGCGCAACGCCTTTTTGCTACATACCGTCACATGAAGCCTGGACGGGAGGCTCGAACGTGCTCATTCCCATTTGAGCAAATCGGCGGATAATGTCATTTCGATATTGGTTCACGGACGAAAGGCCCCCGCTACACGTAATGGGAGATACCCATGAAACGTACACCCCTGATCCTCGCCAGCCTGTTGATCTTCAGTTCAGCCACAGCCTTTGCAGAACACGGTGGCGAACGCATGCGCTTCTACTACGAGCGTTTGCATCTCGCCCAACAGAAGGCTAATGGCTTCGAGATCAAAAACATCGAGCTGCCAGTACCTACCGATCCAACCGCGCAAATGACCGAGTCGTACAAACCGAAGTAATTCAAGCCCGCCGGGCGTCCCGAGGGGCGCCCTTTTTCATGCCTGCTCAAAACATTCGTGCGCGCTTAAAGACTCTTGGTCCAGAACAGCATGCGACCATGGGCCGGGTCGAACATGCCAGCGGCAAAACCGAACTTGCCGTAGGACGCTTGCGCAACCGTATTGCCTTCGAGGACTTCCAGGGTGATCTTGCAGCAGCCACGCTGGCGGGCAATGTCCTCAACCTTTTGCAGCATCTTCTGACTCAGCCCCAGGCCGCGAAACTGCGGCACTACTGACACGTCGTGCACGTTGACCAGCGGCCGGCAAGCGAAGGTCGAAAAACCTTCGAAACAGTTGACCAGCCCGGCCGGCGCGCCGTCGACAAAGGCCAGCACACTGAAGGCATGGGGACGCTTGGCCAGCTCCCCGGGCAATTGCAGCAGAATATCCTCGGGCAACGCCTGTCCGCCGCCCATAGGGTCTTGCGCATAGGCATTGAGCACCACACCGATCGCCTCGGCGTGTACCGGGTTGGTGTAGCTGGCCTGTAGTACAAGAATGTCTGCGGATTCCCTTTCCATCGTTGCTATCCCGTCGAGTGGTCCCGGCGCGTCACTCGCGCCGCAAAGTCGAAGGACATTATCGCGAGTCGCCATCGCCCACAACCTGATCCTGCCTCAAACGCCCCAGATCAGCGTCTCGGTCCAGCCCAGCTCGGCAAAATCCGCCGCCCTCAGACCCCACTCGCCCGCGCAGAAAAACTCGTCCAGTTGTGGTGGTGCGACCGAGGTCCCACTGAGCATGGCATGCACCTGCCCGCGATGATGAAGCTGGTGTTCGAACAGATGGGACAGCAGGCGCAAACGACTGTCATGTTGCGGCGTGTCCCGGGCGATGGTCACGATTCGCCCCAGGTCTGCGTCGCGCAATTGCTCGCAGTAAGCGATCAATCGATTGTCGACGAGGGATTGCTCGCGCCTCAGATCAGCGCCGACGGTGAACGGAACGTCTTCTTTGAAAAAAACGTAACAATCATGATGCGGATCGTCCCCGCGCAACTCGCGCTCCAGCGCATCCACGTAGAACCAGTCGCAGGTCAGGATGTGATTGAGGGTGGCGATGAGGCTGGGAAAGAAGCTCACGCGAGGCGCTGACAGTTCAGGCGGACTCAACTGGTGCCAAGCCTTGGCCAGTCGATAATTGGCCCAGGCGTTCTGATAAGCCATGGTCAGCAAGTGATGAGACAGGGGCTGATTCATGTTCGCGGCTCCCGGAAATTAGGCTTCAGCGAAACGTTGCAGCTGCATTTCCTGTAAACGGCTTAAGGTGCGACGGAACGGAAATTCCAGATAACCCTCGGTGTACAAGGCCTCCATCGGCACCTGTGCTTCGAGGTACAGCGGCACTTTGCGGTCGTAGCACTCGTCCACCAGCGCGATGAAACGCCGCACGCCATCGTCGTGAACCGACAGTTGCGGCAGTTCGCGGTCCCCCGCAACCACGTGTTCGGCAGCGTCTTCAGTGCCTCGGGCGATGCGCCCTTCACGTTTTTGCGCGCTGAGGTTGGGCACCTCACTCAAAAGAATAGCGCTGTGGGTGTCGCACAGGGTCATGAAGTCCATGGCCGAAAAAGGTTGCTCGCACAGGTCGGCATAACGACACCAAAGTACGCTGGCGCTGGCCCGCACGGTATTGACCTGACGGTAGCCGACCGTGACCGGCTCGCTGGACACGGACTGGCCGATGGTCAGCGCCTTGAACACGTCGCCGAGCGCGTCGGGATGCGCGGCATCGCTCACCCAATATCGCTGCAACGCAGCGCCGGGGTGCAGACGATGGTCTACACTGCCCTCCACGGCAATCACCTGCATGTGTTGCTTGATCGCCTCAATGGCGGGCACAAAGCGGTCGCGGTTGAAGCCATCGGCGTAGAGCTGATCCGGCGGCTGGTTGGAAGTACACACCATCACCACGCCTTGCTCGAACATCACCTGAAACAAGCGCCCGAGAATGATCGCGTCACCGATGTCGTTGACGAACAACTCGTCAAAACACAGGACCCGCACTTCCTCGCTCAACTCGCGCGCCAACGCCTTCAACGGGTCGGCGGTGCCGGTCAGTTGAAACGAACGCTGGTGCACCCAGCCCATGAAATGGTGGAAATGTTGACGTCGGGCCGGCACACGCAGGGTTTGGTAGAACTGATCCATCAACCAGGTCTTGCCCCGCCCGACCGGCCCCCACAGGTAAACGCCCATGATCGGCGCTCGCCCTTCATGCAAGGCTTCGTGGCATTTTTGCATCGCCCACACAGCGTGCTCCTGGGCTTCGTCCTGGACAAAACCCTTGTGCTCGATGGCGTGCTGCCAGGCGCTTAACGGAGAGTCGACATTCATGGGCGGGAGTATACGTCCCTTATGCGTACGGACTGTAGCAGCTGCCAAGCCTGCGAGGCTGCGTTCGGCGACGAAGTCGTCGTAGATCCTGCGAATGCGGTTTTTCCGTTACACCGCAGTGCCTGGTTTTACGGCGACTGCGTCGCCGGACGCAGCCTCGCAGGCTCGGCAGCTGCTACGGGCTGCGCTCCAGCCAGGAGCTTCCCTGTTCGTTGCGGGGCCGGCCGTCGCCTCGTTTGACCAGCAAGGGCAAAGCGTCTTGACGGCTAATATTATTGGCATCATATTTAATACATGTCGCCAGACATTTATATTCAATCCCGGCGTCTTTCCTCAGGAGTCACCCCATGCATTACAAAGTATTTGGCCGCAAAACCGGCTTGCGGGTTTCGGAACTGGCGCTAGGCGCCGGCAATTTCGGCACTGGCTGGGGTCATGGTGCCGAACGCGACGAAGCCAAGCGTATTTTCGATGGCTACCTGGAGGCCGGCGGAAACTTCATCGACACCGCCAACGGTTATCAGGCGGGTCAGTCGGAAGTCATGCTCAGTGAATTTATCGCGGCAGAGCGCGATCGTCTGGTTATCGCCAGCAAGTACACCGTGGGGACGACGCCGTCCGCGAGCATTTCCCACACCGGTAACAACCGCAAAAACATGGTTCGCGCCGTGGAAGAAAGCCTGACCCGGCTCAAAACCGATCACCTGGACCTGTTCTGGGCGCACATGAGCGATGGCGTGACGCCAATGGAGGAAATCTTGCGCGGCTTCGATGATCTTGTGCGCGCCGGCAAGATCCATTACGCGGGGCTGTCGAACTTCCCAGCATGGCGAATCGCCCGCGCCGACTTGTTGGCCGAAGTGCGTGGTTTTTCGCCGATTGCAGCGATTCAGGTGGAATATAGCCTGGCAGAACGCACTGCCGAACGTGAACAACTGCCGATGGCCGAAGCCTTGGGCCTGGCCGCGACATTGTGGTCGCCATTGGGTGGCGGCTTTCTTACCGGCAAGTACCGCTCCAACGATAGCGACAATCGCGCGTCCAAACTCGGCATGTTGATCCATGCGGAAAAAGGCGCCCGGGAAACCGCCATCCTTGACACGTTGCTCGCCGTTGCAGCCGAACTGGAGGCGAGCGCCACGCACGTGGCCATTGCCTGGTTGCGGGCAAAAGCCCAGCGCTCGACCACCGCGCTGATTCCGATTCTGGGTTCGCGCACCCGTGAGCAATTGGATGCGACGCTGGGGGCGCTGAACGTGCAACTGAACGCGGATCAGTTGTCGCGACTCGATGACGCCAGCGATGTGGCGAAAGGTGTGCCGCACGAAACGCTTGCCGGCTCTTTTTCACGGTTTAGCGGTGACCATACCCTCGACCTGCCCATCATCCCAGTGGCCTGACACACATCAAAAATGTGGGAGCCGGCAAGCCCGCTCCCACATTTTGACCGCGTGTTAGCGGTCGACCTTGTGCCTGGCCGCATACAAACACAGCATCTCCATCGCCAATGTCGCTGCTGCCAGTGAGGTAATGTCCGCGTGATCATAGGCCGGCGCAACTTCGACCACGTCCATGCCCACCAGATTGATCCCGCGTAATCCGCCCAGAATCTCCAGCGCCTGCACGGTGCTCAAGCCACCGCACACCGGCGTCCCCGTGCCTGGGGCGAACGCCGGGTCGAGGCAATCGATATCGAACGTCAGGTACACCGGGTTATCCCCTACCCTCGCCCGGATCGCTTCGACAATCGCCTCGCAGCCCTGGCGATGCACCAGACGCGCATCCAGCACCTGAAAACCCTGGTGATCGTCATTGGTGGTGCGCAAGCCGATTTGCACCGAACGCGACGGATCCACCAGCCCTTCCCTGGCCGCATGCCAGAACATGGTGCCGTGGTCGACCCGCTTGCCGTCCTCGTCCGGCCAAGTATCGCTGTGGGCGTCGAAGTGGATCAGCGACAACGGGCCATGTTTGCGCGCATGGGCCTTGAGCAGCGGGTAAGTAATAAAGTGATCGCCGCCGAACGTCAGCATGGCGCTGCCGCTGCTCAGGATGTGTTCGGCGTGGGCCTCAATGCTTTCTGGAATCGTGTGCGGTGAACCGTAATCGAAGTCGCAATCGCCATAGTCGATGACCGCCAAGTGATCGAACGGATCAAAGGTCCACGGCCAGTGGCGCTCCCAGGCAATTCCTGTGGACGCTGCGCGAATGCCGCGTGGCCCAAAACGTGCGCCGGGGCGGTTGCTGGTGGCAGTGTCGAACGGGACACCGCTGACCGCGACCTCGACACCGCGCAAGTCGCGGCTGTAGCGACGGCGCATGAAGCTGGTGATCCCGGCGTAGGTGCTTTCGGCGGCAGTTCCATAGAGGCTGTCGCGGGTCATGGCCTGATCGTTTTGCGTCGGGGCGTCCATGGAGATCTCCTTTTTGTTATTGGCGGCTATGGAAGGTGCTCCACAAGCGAGTGCGCGGAGGAAGTGGTGCCAGCGTGCGCGCTCGGATACATTGGGAAAATATCAAGTTTGTTAACCTGACTTTATGGCGGAGTAATGTTTGATGCTCGGGCAACTTCACGACCTCGACCTGCAACTGCTGCGCCTGTTTGTGCGCGTGGTCGAGTGCGGCGGTTTCAGCGCAGCCCAAGGCGAGCTGGGTTTGAGCCAGTCGAGCATCAGCCAGCAAATGGCCAGGCTCGAAACCCGCCTCGGTTATCGCTTGTGCAGTCGCGGCAAGGGCGGGTTCAAGGTCACGCCCAAGGGCGAACAGCTGTTAACCGCCACACGTGGGCTGTTCGAATCAATCGAAGCCTTTCGTCATCAATCCAACGGCGTGGCGGGCAGATTGATTGGCGAAGTGCGCTTGGGGTTGTCCGAAGCCCTTGATCAATCGGTGCTGCAACGGGTAGCGGATGCGATACGGCGCTTTCGTGAGCGGGATGAATCGGTGCGCATCGAACTGATCAGTGCCATGCCCGGCGAAATGGAACGCTTGCTGCTGCAACAACGGCTGGACCTGGCCATCGGCTATTTCTCCCGGATCCAGAGCGCATTTGACTACCGCCAATTGTTCACCGAAACCCAGCACCTGTATTGCGCTCCCGGCCATCCTTTATTCACCAATGACGCGCCGAACGACGAAGCGCTGCAAGCCTGCGACCCGGTCGATCATCCCTATCGGTTTCTGCGCGCCGACGAACCGTTTCAAGGAAAACTGTGTTCAGCACGCTCCGAGCAAGTCGAAGGCACCCTCGCCTTTATTCTGTCCGGCAAACACGTGGGGTATTTGCCCAATCACTTTGCCCGCAGTTGGGAAGACAAGGGGTTGTTGCATGCCGTGCGCCAGGGCGAGATGAGTTTTGAGGTCGAATTTCATCTGGCACGGCATCGCGCACAAGTACCGGGGGATGCGCAGAAGGCATTTGAGCAGGATTTGCTTGCTGCCTTCAGAAAAACCTGACCTTTCAGGCAGTGATCGTTCCCCACGCTCTGCGTGGGAATGCCGCCAGGGACGCTCCGCGTTCCGCTTCTGAATGTGACGCAGAGCGTCACGGGTTGCATTCCCACGCGGAGCATGGGAACGATCGATGTGGGGCGGCAGATCTTGTTCGTTGCCCTTGATGCCCGCTGCTGGCATCCTGCGCCTCCATTTCTGACCCAGCCCGCCTTTTGGCACGCAATCAACCATGACCGCCTCTGAAAAAGCCCCCGCTGCACGCAACAACGACCTGATTTACGGCCTCAACGACCGCCCGCACCTGACCGCCACCGTCTTCGCCGCCCTGCAACATGTGTTGGCGAGTTTTGTCGGCATCATCACGCCGACCCTGATCATGGGTGGTGCCCTCGGCCTGCAAAGTGAAATACCGTACCTGATCAGCATGGCGCTGTTCGTCTCGGGGCTGGGCACCTTTGTTCAAGCCCGACGGTTCGGCCCGGTCGGCTCCGGCTTGCTGTGTCTGCAAGGCACCAGTTTCTCATTCATCAGTGTGATTCTCAGTGCCGGGTTCATGGTCAAGGCACGAGGCGGCGGCACCGATGAAATACTCTCGACGATCTTCGGCGTGTGCTTCTTTGCTGCGTTCATTGAAGTGGCGCTGAGCCAGTTCATCGGCAAACTGCGGATGCTGATCACCCCGGTGGTGACTGGCACGATCATTACGCTGATGGGCTTGTCGCTGATCAAAGTGGCCATGACCGACATCGCCGGCGGCTTCGGAGCGCCGGACCTCGGCGCAGCCAGTCATCTGGCCCTGGCAGCCTTGGTGCTCGGCACCATTGTGTTGTTGAACCGGGTCGATGTGCCCTTTCTGCGCCTCGGAGCCATCGTCATCGGCCTGACCCTGGGCTATGTCGTGGCCTGGTTGATGGGCGACGTCAATTTCGCCAGCCTGCCCGAGGTACCGCTGATGAGCGTGCCCGTGCCGTTCAAATACGGTTTCAACTTCGACTGGGTCGCCTTTGTGCCAATTGCGGTGATTTTCCTCGTGTCGCCGCTGGAAGCTGCCGGTGACCTGACCGCCAACTCGATGATTTCCCGGCAACCGGTCAAAGGCCCTATCTACATTCGCCGGATCAAATCCGGCCTGCTCGCCGACGGCCTTAACTCGGCGATGGCTGCCGTGTTCAACAGCATGCCAATGGTCACGTTTGCCCAGAACAACGGCGTGATCCAGCTCACCGGTGTCGCCAGTCGCTACGTGGCATTCTTCATCGCCGGTTTGCTGGTGCTGCTGGGGTTGTTCCCGATGATCGGCGCGGTGCTGCAACTGATGCCGAAGCCCGTGCTTGGCGGCGCCGAATTGGTAATGTTCGGCACCGTGGCGGTGGCCGGGATCAAGATCCTCGCCGAAGCCGGCCTGCACCGACGCAACATGCTGATCGTGGCGATTTCCCTCGGCATGGGCCTGGGCGTGGCGGCAGTACCGGAGGTGTTGCGCGAGTTGCCGCTGGCGCTGCACAACATCTTTGAATCGCCGATTACCGTCGGGGCGTTGTGCGCTATCGTGCTGAATATCTTCCTGCCCGAGGAATTCATCGAGCTGGAAGAAGACGATTTTGATCCGGAAGCCTCGATCCTTCAGGTCATGGAAAACCCCGATCTGCCGGCCAAGGCCGAACCCGCAACGCCTGGGGCGGTTCAGTGCAAGTAACTGGTAAATCCGATTAAAGGTACGCTGAAGAGCCAATGTGGGAGCGGGCTTGCCCGCGATAGCAATGGATCAGGCAACAATGATGTCGACTGATACTCCCGCATCGCGGGCAAGCCCGCTCCCACAAGGGGGGTCAGGTGTTGAAGCGGACGCCGGGTTTGGCGCGCTCATCCACCGTCAACTCAAACACATCCGGCCGCGCATAGTGCCCGACCACATCGTAGTCATATCGGGCGCGAACCAGGTCATCCGTATCGATTTCAGCCGTGAGCAATCCAGATCCATCGCGCAACGGCCCGGCCAGAACGTCGCCCATCGGCCCGACTATCACACTGCCGCCAGCAATCAGCGGCCGGTCCGCCGGCCAGTTGGCAATGTCCACACCCAAGGCCTGCGGTGAATCCTGAACCTGGCAGGCACTGACCACAAAGCAGCGCCCTTCATGGGCGATGTGGCGCATGCTGACTTGCCACATCTCGCGCTCGTCCACCGTCGGCGCACACCACACCTCAATGCCTTTGGCGTACATTGCGGTGCGCAGCAGCGGCATCATGTTTTCCCAGCAAATCACCGCGCCGACTCGTCCGACCTGGCTGTCGAGCACCGGCAACGTCGAACCATCGCCCTTGCCCCAGATCAGCCGTTCGGTGCCGGTGGGCATCAGCTTGCGGTGCTTGGCGATCAACCCCGCCTGCGGGTCGAAATACAGCGCCGTGCAATGCAGCGTACTGCCCGCGCGTTCAATCACACCGATCACCAGATTGGCCCCGGTGCGCGCCGACAACCCGGCCAGGGCTTCCGTCTCGGCGCCTGGCACGTCAATGGCGTTGGCGAAATACCGGGCAAACGCTTCCCGTCCCTCCGGAAGTCGATAACCCAGTTGGGTGCCAAACCCTTCACCCTTGGGGTAACCGCCGAGCAACGCTTCGGGCATCACCACCAATTTCGCCCCGGATTCCGTAATGGCGTTTTCCCAGGCAAGAATCTGCTCCAGGGTCTCGGCCTTGCCACCGGGCAAGGCCCCGATTTGCAGGGCGGCAACGATTGACTTGGGCATCGCAGTAGCTCCATTGGCATCAGGTATTGCCCATTCTCCGGCGTCACGGGATCATGAATAAAGCCCGATCCGCTGCTGAATGATATGAACGTTATGAATATCGCCACTGTCGACCTCAATTTGCTCAAAGTCTTCGAAGCGCTGCATGAAGAGTCCAGCGCCAGCCGTGCGGCCCTGCGCCTGGGCGTAACGCAATCGGCGGTCAGTGCCGCGCTGCGCAGGCTGCGCGAGGTGTATGGCGATCAGCTGTTTGTACGCACCGGCCGTGGAATGGCGCCGACGCTCAAGGCCAACCAACTGAAACCGGTGGTCAGCGATGCGCTGAACAAATGTCGCCAGAGTCTGGCGATGGTCGATCCGGCGGCCCATCAGTACGACGGTCGCGCAGTGTCGGTGGGGATGTCGGATGATTTCGAGATCGCTTATGGCCGCCGACTGATCGAGGAAATCGCCCGAACAGCACCGAAGCTGAGGCTGATCTTCCGGCAAACCCACAGCCAGATCGTCGCCGATGCACTGATGGAGCGAAGCATTGATCTGGCGATCACCGCCGGTGGATTTGCCGAGCGGTTACTCAGCCGTCAGGTGTTGGGAGAAGGCGGGTATTTATGTCTGGTGGATCGCAGCAGCCTGACCGAAGGGCAACACGTCATCAGCCTCGACGAGTTCGTCGCGCGCGAGCACATTTTGGTATCGTCCGGCGGTTTTATCGGCATCACCGACGAAGGGCTGGCAGCGCTGGGGCTGAGTCGCCGGGTGTGTGCGTCGACCACGCACTTTGCCGCGTTACCGCACTTGCTCAAGGGCAGTCAGGCGGTGGCGACCATTCCGGCGCATGCCGCGCAAAGCATCGCTGCGCTCAGTGGGCTGGCGCTGCTGCCCTGCCCTTTGGCCTTGCCGCGCTACCCGATCGAACTGGGCTGGCGCACCAGCACACAGCTCGATCCGGTGGTACTGAAAGTGCGCGAAGCGATTGTCGCGTGTTTTGCCTGAGGCCCGGCCTTACTTGTTGGCCGCCATCAGGCGATTGACTTCACTGCGCACCATGTTGGCGAACTCCGGCGGCGACATCGCGTCGAGCTCGGCACGGACCCATTCAGCCCATTTGCCTTTGCGCTTGGCGCGCTCACCGAACAAGCGCGCCGCCTCGCCCTTGGATTTGCCCAGGTTGCTTTGCCAGAGGTCGAACAGACGGGATTTTTCATCTTCAAGCGCAGCGCGCTCGGCGAGAGGTTTGTCGGCCAGATTGAAGCTCATGGGAAATTCCTGCTGCGTAAAATAGGCAACATCTTACACTGTAGGACGAAACGTCTGACTCAGGAATTTTCTACCCAACGGGGTCAACGCGAAAATTCGCTGCAACTTTTTCGTCGGGGCTAGACTCCATTGTTCACTGCCTGATTACCTGCAAGGAGTACCACCATGGCTCGGAAAACCGCTGCACAAATCGCCGAAGACCAATCCAAGGAACTGGCGTTCAGCGAGCTGGCAACGCTGATCGAAGAGTCGGAAAAACTGCTGACCCGCAGCGCCGCGCTGGTCGGTGAGGAAGCAGAGACCCTGCGCGAGCAAATCGCCCTGAAACTCCAGCAGGCTCGGGATTCGGTCAACCGTGTGCGTGACCGTACCCATCCTGTCTTCGATGCCACCGAAACCTACATTGGTGGGCATCCATGGCAAACCGTGGCCATTTCCGCCGGATTTGGTCTGGTGGTCGGGTTGTTGCTCGGTCGGCGTTAAACAGCACCGCATTACACAGCAAAAAGAAGGCGAGCCATGGGCTCGCCTTTCTCTTGCCTGCGTCACACGGATTTGTAGCAGCTGGCGAAGCCTGCGTCCGGCTGCGTAGCAGTCGTCAATCCCGTACACGCGGATTTTCTGAAACACCGCATCGCCTGACTTTACGACTGCTTCGCAGCCGGACGCAGGCTTCGCCAGCTGCTACAAAGTCCGCGTCGGCTCTACTGACCTGCATTGAGCCTCAGAGCCCCGCCAGTTCCCGCAGGTTCGCCAGCGTCTCGGCGTCGAGCGCAATACCTTGCGAACGGGACTTGGCCCGTTCTTTATGACGTCGATCACCCGGCAGGCGCTTGAGCCCCACGCCGTGCATCTGCCGAACCAGTTCCTGACTGCGCTCGGCAAAATTCTGCCCGGCAGCCTTGCTCGGGTCGATCACGATCAACAGTTGACCGGTCCAGGGCGTCTTGGCACCCGGGTGGTTCGACCAGTCAAACTCGAAGGAAAAATTGCCGCCGGTCAGCGCGGCCGCCAACAGTTCCACCATCATCGACAAGGCGGAACCCTTGTGCCCGCCAAACGGCAGCAGTGCGCCGCCTTCCAGAATCGCTTTCGGGTCCTGCGTCGGCTGGCCAAGGCTGTCCACGCCCATGCCTGCCGGCAAACACTCGCCCTTGCGTGCCGCGATCTGTACGTCGCCATGGGCGATGGCGCTGGTAGCCAGGTCGAACACAAGCGGCTCGCCGCCGGCCCGCGGGGCAGCAAAGGCGATCGGGTTGGTGCCAAACAACGGGCGATCGGCGCCGTGGGGCACCACGCAGGTCATGCTGTTGACCACGCTCAACGCCACCAGGCCTTCATAGGCAAACGGTTCGACGTCCGGCCACAAAGCGGCGAAATGGTGTGAGTTGCGAATCGCCAGCACTGCAATGCCGGCGCTGCGAGCCTTTTCCACCAACAGGGCGCGTGCAGCCGCCAGGGCCGGCTGCGCGAAACCATTGCCGGCATCGACCCGGACAAAACCCGAGGCAACATCTTCAACCACCGGCACGGCCTGGCCATTGACCCAGCCGCTGTTCAGCGTCGAGACATAACCGGGAATACGGAAAACGCCGTGGCTGTGAGCACCATCACGCTCGGCGCCAGCACAGTTGAGGGCCAGCGTCCGGGCGACTTCGGCAGAGGTGCCATGACGCAGAAAAATCTTTTCGAGCAATTGAACGAGCCCGTCGAAATCGAGCGTTTGAGTATTCGACCTGGCGGCCATTTCGGGCGATACGGTCATCTGAAGCTCCAATTTTATTTTTGAGTACGGGCAACAGCGTGAAGCGAGGCTGCAGGGCAACCTGAAAAGTCGCCGATTAAGCGCTGTTGTACCGGCGTCCTGTCAAGCCTCAAGCGCCAGTTTGGTTCAAGCAATATGTACCGCACATGAGCCTTCCAGCGGCCGTACTGTTTTTCCTCGACTTAACGACTGCGGTCAATCGATCGCAACACATCGAGGACAACCATGACTGCTTCCCCACTGCCGTATTTTTTTGACGAAGCACAACGCGCCGCCGGTGCCCGAGAACCCGGTGACCGCGAAAAAGCGCTCGGCTTTACGCTTGATGACCTGAAATGGATGAAGAACGTTTATCTGGCGACAAACACAGCCCGCACCACGCAAAAAGACCCCATGCATGTTTCGCAGCTGTCGCTGAGCATGCCAGGCACAGACGATGTTCCACTGGCCGGCACGTTCGCCATGAGCCGCCCCCTGGATGGAGAAGTCACGCTCTACACGCCATGGAAAGGCCTGATCAAGTTCGTGGACATGGATGACCTCAAAAGCAGACTCAAGGAGTGGCTGGCATCGGATACCGGCAAACGTGAGCTGTTGCGTTTTCTCTCCATCGGACAACGCTGCGCATTAGCTGCCACACCTGACATTTCCACGAAAGCAATCACGGGCGCGGTGTTCCAGGACCAGCAGCTCACCCTTGAAAGCAATCAGACGCAGAACATCCAGTCGATGATGGCCGAACTGCTCAAGATGCCGACATTGCAATCGATGTTGAACGACACGCTGAAAAACGCCCTGCACAAGCCGTTTCCGGGCCTCGACCAGCGCCTTACGCGACTCAAGAGTTTTGTCAGGACTATTTCAGCCTTTGACGGCGACGACTACCAGCACACGATTTCCTCGCTTCCACTGGGGGATGCACTTCTCCACTTTTACCTGACCAACCAGTGGCCCGCAGGCGATTCCAGGGTCTTTTCCCATCCCGGGCACAGCGTCAGCAGCGATGCGGATAACCTGGCGTGGGAAGGTGCTGTAAAAGAGATCGCCCAAAGCTTCACGCCGCACTTGCACAATCAACTCGATGTGTTCTGGAACACCGCCATGAGCAATGGATTGTCGCGTCGGGCGTTTTTCACCGAGGGCTTACGCGATACGTTCCACCTGAAGCTTTTGATCCAGCGCCAGGAAGGCGTCTTATCAGCGCCAGAATATATGAGGCTGATGAATGTCAGCCTCGCGCCCTCCGACGTCGCGCTGCGCGTGGAAAAGGTGCGAGTCACTGCACCCTTCAAGCATTTTGCCGAGCTGGCCTCGGCCTTGATGATCGGAGGCGCCGACACGCTGGGCTTTTTGTACACCCCGTCCCGAGGCATCGAAGCGACTGACGACCTGTCAGCCGTCAAAAAAATCGTGCTGCAGATGATGAAAAGCGAAGGGCATGAAGACACGCTGCTCAACTTCATGTCGCTGGATGAGCGCGCTACCTTTCTGGCCTTGCCACCGGAGGAGCGCTTGATTGAAGGCCGCCCGGTCACAGGTCCGGTATTTGAAGCAGTGATGGCCGATATTCTTGACAAGCAACGGGACAACCTCAGCCATGCCTTGAGCCGTTACCGTGAAAGCGAAGGCACACTGTCCGTCCATGCCTTGCTTGATAATGCGCTGGATGTCCGTGGACTGCTCGACGATCGACTACTGTCCACCGATGCCGCTGGCCGCTGGAGTACAAGGGTCGACCAGCGCAAGAGTGGGCAACCGGCGACTGTACGAGCCGAGTCAGCCAAAAAGGAACTGGCACTGCTCGATTCGGTTGAACAGGCACTCGATCAACTGAAAACACAGTATCCGGCCATCCCCGCAGGCCTCAGCACCTTCGAGCAAATACAAAGCCTCGTCAGTTCATCCGTGGCTAACCTGCAATCGAGTTTTACCCATACCTTGTCAACCGCATTGCGCAGTGAATTGAAGCTACGCACGGTCACACGCACTCTGGATTCGACGGCGCAGGCGATCATCAAAACCGTGCTCGATAGCCCGGTACACTTACAGCGTGCCGCCTTGAACGGTTTTCTCCCGGACGTGTTTGCCCTCGCCTTGAAGGCCACTGATTTGGCAGACCCGTTGCAGTTGGCCAGTTGTTTTGTGTTGACTGAACGAGGCGGCCTGGACCCCCTGCACTCGGGCAAGACGATTTTGTGGACGCCTGCATCGGGATTTGAAGCCTTCGGGACACTGTCACGATTACTGGCCGTGCTCGATCATCGCCTCAAGCACGACGTTCTGCGTTTAACACTTATGGAGAACCTTGGCCGTAGCGAACGATTGCCGGGTAGAAGTTATGCG
The DNA here is from genome assembly GCF_031456105.1 of Pseudomonas sp. BE134. NCBI lineage: Bacteria > Pseudomonadati > Pseudomonadota > Gammaproteobacteria > Pseudomonadales > Pseudomonadaceae > Pseudomonas > Pseudomonas sp. BE134. The sequence continues at coordinate 120,431 of NZ_JAVDUA010000011.1, forward strand.
CTGGCGCCCCTGCAACGGATACACGGGAATTTTTTCGATCATCTTCAAAAACCCTATGTCCATCTTGACCAGACATGCATCACCCGTGCGCTGGCGACACCGGTCTCTCCCTCGCTGCTGGCGGACCTTCTGAATCTGGTGTCATTACGGGCCCCGCTGACGGGATTACGCACCGCAACGGACATTGCCCAGTCCCTGACGACTCAGGAAACATTGCCGGCATGGCTGACCAAGGCGTCCATCAAAGATCTGATACTGCATGGCGAACTGATTCAGCAATACCTCAACAACGTCAATGACGACCAGGATTACTTGACGGGCATACGGTCGTTGCAGCGTACGGCTCACGTCGAACTTGAAAAAAAACTCAAGGCAGACGACTTCAACATCGACCCGGACAAGGTTCTGATCCAGATCAGCGCACGCCCGACGTCGCCGGCCCGTACTGAAACCCTTACCGACTTTGCATTGACCCCTTTCAAGGATCTGGATCAGGCCCGGTTCACACTGCAATCACTTGATAACAACGCAATTCCCGAAGCTATGGACGAAGGCTACATCAAAGTCCTGATACGAAACCTGAAACCGGGCGAGCACCAGCAGAAAATACTGAGCGAAGCCCTTGCAGACACCCCCGCCAACGCAGCTCGAAGAACCCGGTTTTACCGACAATTGCCTTGGCAACTGATGCATTACGCCCACACGGAAAAGCTGCAGGAACGCCTGAGCGAAACGGGATTTGATCTGATCCGGCAAATCATGGACATGCCCGACGCTATCGCCCGTGCGGCAGTCGACGGCGCCCACGCCATGATTCGCCCGCTTGAGTTCCTGGGGGTCAAGAGCGCACAGACGATCACAGTTTCCGGTGTTTACTTGATCGGCTCAAACACTGATAGCGCAGGGCCGCAAGTCCTGCTTGCGCCACACAGCCCACGTCACGGGATCAAGGAATATGAAAACGAAGCGCAACTGTTGACGGAGTTGAAAGCGCGGGGACCGCTGCTCGACTGGGTACTCACAAACCTGCCCGAGGCCGACCGGCACCTGCTGAATCACCGAATGGCGAACACCAATAACCGCACGACCCGAGCAGCAACGGCGTCGTCCGACAAGCGGGTCAGCGAAGTCACACTAGCGTCCAATCCGATCAGAGGGCACCTGTTCGGTCAGTTGTTCAATGACAACGCCGCGCTATTGGTTCGATTGCTGGGTTGTCAGTCCGACGACAAAAAACACAGTGAATGGGAGATCATCAAACATGTGCTGGGCGAAGACCTCCACGAAGCCTGCTCATTTTTCATGGGTAAACTCGCCTACCCTATTACGGTCTGGCGCAGTTACCGCCACATCAAGCAATCCGCCGAGGACCTTCAGACGCGTAAATGGGGGGCCGCACTCAGAGAATTCATCAACGGCATTGCTCAACTCGCTACGTTACGACGATCTCTGGGCAATCAAACGCAGCTGACTTCGCCACAGGTCGATGTCCCGCAGACTCCCGCCCGCCGATTCAACTGGCATGACGTCGACGTCACCGCTCCCGAACGCACCCAGCTAAGCCGCCCTGAAAGCATCCACGTGGATCTGGGTTCACTGACATCAGACTCGACGCTCGGGCTCTACACCCACTCCACAACCAGGAAGCACTACGCAGCAGTTGAAGGAAAAGTGTTTCCGGTCGTCAAGCACGGCGCCCGCTGGCGCATTGCAGGCACCAAAAACCGTGGGCCTGTGCTGCGCCAAAACCAGGCGAAACAATGGGTCCTGAACCGGGGCGCCGCGGTACCCCACTTCAGCCTGGTCAATCGATTGGATACCGCACTAGCGGTGTGGGGAGGCATGAACATCGACGCCAGTGGCATGCCGAGGATCCGTCGACTGTTTCCGCAAAAGGCCCGTCTGATCGACGAGGCGCTAGACCAGGCCACCACCTATGCCTGGAACAGTTTCCGAAACCTGCAATTGCTCAAGACTTCCGACGACATGAACACCCCGGTGCATCAGCTCATCGCCGACTTCTTGGGTGTATCGCAAGTATTGCCCGCACATGTCGAGCAGCTTGAAAAAGTCGTGACAGAGATTTTTACAGCCTTGCTGGACCCAACGCTGAGAAAGTCCGATTCCGATCGTTTAGTGGTCGGCAGGGTGATTGCCGGCGCGGAGCATACTTTTGCCTTTATCATTCCCTCGGACACGAAGAAAAAAATTCACCTGGCCGAAAAATTCTTCGCGCCCAACTTCGAAAACTACCGTCAGCACCTGAGCGACGCGCAATTCCCTATTGGCGCCCATAGCCGAGCGATGACGATTCTTCACGAGCTTGCACACCTTGTTTGCAAAGCCGAAGACATTGCCTACCTCGACCCCGGCCGGCCATTCGCTGATCTGATTGGTACGTCCAGCCCGCTTGCCGAAACCCTCAAAAAAGAGTTAACGACGGTTCAAAGTACCGCACTGTCCCTCAAGACCCCCTATACCCAGCTGTTCATGGTTGAGGACCCTGATACCGGAGAATGGGAGGATTTGGGTAATACAACTCATGAGGATACGGAACGGGTGAAAGAGCATATCTTGACGTTGACCGGCGCAGAAAACCTGAGCGGCGCCCGCCACTCGTTCAAGAAAGACCCCATGATCAGGCTGAAGGTACAGCTCGGGAACGCCGATAGCATTGCCTGGTTGATCGGTCATCTGGGACGCCAACTGTACGTCAGCACCCCCTGATTGCAAAAATAACCAATGTTTGATGGTTAATTGCCATGACGGCAGTTCTCGCAGGCTTCCCCGCAAGGTTAGAATGCCGGAAATCAGGATGAGTCAATGACCGACAACTCTCTATCGCCAGCCGAATTTGACGCGATCACCGATGCCGCAGCGCATTGGTGCATGCGTCTGCATGCTGTCGACTGTACCGCCGAAGAACGTGTCGCCTTCGAACAATGGCGCGACGCTCATCCGCTGCATGCATTCGAATACGAGGCCATGCTGGAGATTTGGGAGGTCGCAGGGGCGCTGCCGCGTCCTGAAGCGGTCGAACCCATTGCGCGTTTCAAACCGGCTTCATCCTGGCGCAGTCTCGGCATTGCCGCCGCCGTTTGTGCGGTGGCATTGCCACTCGCGGCTTTCAGCGGTTGGAACATGGGCTGGCTGCCGAATTCGTATCAGCACTTTGAAGCCAGCGACACGGCCCGTCAGGTCACCCTGAGCGACGGCAGTCGGGTAGAACTGAACCTTGGCAGTGAGCTGACGTTCCGCAACTACAAGGATCAGCGGCGCGTAACGCTGAAAAAAGGCGAAGCGTTCTTCAGCGTCAGCCATGACATGGTTCACCCTTTTATAGTCAGGGCCGCAGACGGAAGGATTCGCGTCACCGGGACCCAATTCAATGTCTGGATGTACGAAGACCAGGTCCGCGTGAATCTGATCGAAGGCTCGGTACTGGTCACCAGCAATGACGACCTTCCCGGCGATGGCTTACGTCTCGGCCCTGCCATGCAGGCGCGTTTCAAACACGGCGACTTCACACCACAAATCAGTCAGACCTATGCCAATGACAATTCGCTGGCCTGGCGCAGTGGCAAACTGGTGCTCGATAACCTGTCACTGGCCGATGCCTTGCCGTTGATCAATCGTTATCTGAGCAAACCGGTGATGGTGGCCGATCACAGCACCGGCCAGATCCGCCTCGGCGGTATCTACAACATCAAGGAACTCAACAGCCTGGTGGCCTCCCTGCCCAAGGTGCTGCCGGTTTACCTGACCCGCAACAAGGACGGCAATCCGGTCCTCAATTCAATTCCGACCCAAACGCCTAAAAGCTGAAGGCCGCTCCCCTTGCAGGCAGCGGCCTTCATGTCGGCTTCAGGGGACTTTGCTGTTACTGCGCAGCCACCTTTCCTGCCTTTTTATCCTGCTCACGGATCGTCTGTGCCTGGTAGTGCGGGTCTGACGTGATCTGCTGCTCAGTGAAGGGCAGCACACTGAGTTGCTTGTTCGAAAACGCCTGTGTCTGGTCCCGCGAATACTTCGAACCCGGATCGCTGGACAACGAAAACGCCAGTAAACCCTGAGCTTGCGGCCCCTTGTCATCGAAAGTCACTATCTGCAAATAGCTGGTGCCACTGACCACCTCTCGCTTGCCGTCTGTTCTCGGTACGCTTTGAATGGCGTTGTACACGCCCAGTGTGCCCGGGCCACCATGAATCGGTGTTTGCTGGCCGCCGCTGCTGACCACCTGAATATCACCCCAGCGCGCGTCAGGTTTCAAACCCTGGGCGTTCACTTGCTCTGCTGAATCAAGCATCGCGTCGCGAAGGGCCTTGGCGACATCCGCTTGATCAATGGCCAGACCACGCGGGGTGTTTTGTGGATCGTTGGGATCAAAGGCCACACGCCAGATGTTGGAAATCTCCTGCAACGGCTCCATGACATTCTGGAAGTGCACAAACCCCAGACCGCTGTCCAGATTCGCCCGACGGTCCCACGCCTTGAGGCTGGCACACACGGGTTTCAACGCCACGGCATCGGCCCCCAGGTCACCGGCACAGAACTGCAACAGATCCGGCATGACCTGAGCGGCCAGATACACCTCGTCGTCCATCACCATCCGCTGCAAATCCACCGCCGTCAAAGGCCCGGCCTTGTTGAGTGTGCCCAATCGAGCCAGTGCAAAACGCGAGCGCAAGCCCAGCGGTTGGCCCTCTTGGCTGATCAGCGGCGAGAACCCGGTGAGCGGTTGCGTCGGGTTAGCCATCCAGGCGGAATCATTGGAGTGCTGCACAAAATCCTTGCGCAACAACTGCGGCAGCTTGTCGGCGGCATAGATACCTTTTTGTGCAGCCTGCGGGTCAATGTCCCAGGCACACGCACGGTTGGAACCGTCGAGCAGGATCATCTCGAAGCCGGCCCGTGGATCGCTGCACCTGGCCAGTTTCTCGGCGCTGACGTTGGGCACCACCGACAGGTTCATGTACAGCGTTTGCCCCTGATCATCCACGGCCAGGGTGTTAACCCACGGGATACCTTGAAGGGTGTGCACCGAGGCTTGCAAATCCTTGAGGCTGCTTGCCTGGTTCATCGCATACCACTGCTGCAAGACCCGGTCGTTGCCCAGGTTGGCATCGCGCAGGCTGTAGGCGTACCGATGGTCCCAATCCAGTTTTCCCGGCCATTGCACGATCGGACCAAATTCCGAGCTGTACGCCACATGCTCAACCTGAGTGATCCGACCATCGGCTTGCTTCACGTTTACCGTCAGGGTCTGTTTCTTCATCGGCAAGGACTGGCCGTCGAGTAGATAGCGGGTCGAGTCCTTGGGATCAAGTTGCAGTCGATACAGCGTGAAGTGTTTGGACGAATCCACGGTGTGGGTCCAGGCCAGGTGCTGGTTGAAGCCGATGTTGATCACCGGCAACCCGGGCAATGCGGCACCCATCACATCCAGCTTGCCGGGGATCGTCAGGTGCATCTGATAGAAGCGCATCCCGCCAACCCAGGGGAAATGCGGATTGGCCAGCAACATCCCGCGACCATTGAACGAACGCTCGCTGCCGATGGCCACCGCGTTACTGCCGCGATCCAGTGCAAACCGTTGCAGACGCGACGCGGCCAGCTGGAAGGACGGCGATTCATCGGTCACCTGCGTGACGGCATTGGGTGGTGTGGCCCCGGCCAGCGCTTCGGCAAACTGCCCTACTCCGCCTTCGACCAGCAGACGACGGGTCAACCGGACCAGGTCCTGGGCGCTGATCTCGCGCACCCACGCCCCCTGACACTGCGCTGGCAAACCCTGTTCGCGACGTTCCGCCAGCGAACGGTTGTAGCCGGCGACATAACCCTCCATCAGTTGCTGTACTTCAGGCGTTTGCGCCTGCCAGAAACCGGCGACGGCTTCGGGGGTATTCAGCCAGGTGAAAAACAGGTCGCTGACCAGGTTTTCGCGCGCTTCGACCGTCCGCTGATCCGGACCGAAATACCGTGAACGCTCGCCATTGACCGTGACAATTTCATTGGCCAGCAAACACAGGTTGTCCTGAGCGTAAACGTACCCGATGCCATAACCGAGCCCTCGCTCGTTGTCGGCACGAATGTGTGGCACGCCAAAACCGGTGCGGCGAATATCAGCGCTCGCCTGCTCCGGTTGACTGCGCGCATTGGCTGCAAGACTCAGCCCCACCAACAAACCCGCCAGGCTTAACCTGGTTAATTGCCTGGAAATAATCACGCTCGCTCCTGATCGAAAAGACAAACACCCTGCCCTCTCACTGAAACGAAACAAAAAAACAAAAATTTAGGCTCGCAAAGACAGTCCAGATGGCCTAAATGACATGACACTCACATGGAGTCGACAAATTTTCTACATCCTGGCCTTCATTATTTGACGCGCTCGTTCGTCTAAATGATTTGAGAGCACCCATCACATTTTCTGGCCGGCTCGGAAAAAGGAGTTATTGCATGTACAACTCGCAACTGCCAATGGACGGTAGCAACGCGCCAACGAGCCCTGCCGTGGGTTCCGTCATTTTCGAACAGCGCAGCGGTAATGAACGCATCCGATTGCTGCTCAAAAGCTTTGGCCTGCGCACCAGCCTGGTTCGCCTCAAAGTCATTGATGCCTTGCTGGCCGCCGCTGAAAGCGAACGCAGCCTTGGCGTGCGCGGCGTGCACAGCCAGTTGCTGGACCTGGGTATACCCCTGTCCTTTCTCAGTGTTCGGGAAGTGTTGAAACGTTTGTGCAGCGAAGGCGTGATCATGCTCAATCCAGACAAAAGCTACAGCCTGCATCCGCACGCTGTAGCCATGCTCCATCGCGAGTGATCAGCTCAACGGGGCGTCGCTCAAGGCTTGACCTTGCGACGCATCATGCCGTTGATCACCACTACCACGACCGCCACACCGATGGCGATGTACTGAAACAGCTTCTCGCTGATGACACCTTCGTTTTGCAGATACGAAAGGCCGAACATGATCCCCAGCACGACCAGGGAGATCAGAATCGAGTATTTCAAACGTTGCGATTGAGTCATTGCGAGTTCCTGAACCTGAAAAAATATCCGCTTTGTATCTGAATGCATGCCAGCCCCCCACCATTGCGTGGGGATGGCGCGCTGCAAACGGGGTGTCATGGTACAGCGGGTGAAGAGATTTGGCTTCATCGCGGCATTGACCATGAGGATTTTGAAGTGTTTCGTCGAATCACACCGCTGATTCTTCCGCACGCCTGAAAAACGCCCGCCCTGTGCGGGCATTTTTCGCACATCTCAATTAATTATTCCATTCCTGCCGCCACACCTCGAAACATAGGGCAATTTATTGAAGCTTTGAGTCTCAATCGTTCAATGGAGCTCTTGCTCTTCGATGAATACTCTTACCGCGCCACAACAACTTAATTAATAAACACGCGCAAAATACAGGGATGTCATGAATAAGCCATTAATCAACATAAGCCCACATCACTTGCTCGGCTTTTGCCTCGCAATAACATTATTCGAACTCCTGACTTACATGGCCAGCGACATGATCATGCCGGCGATGTTGACTGTCACTGATGAACTGAATGCCAGTGCGCGGCACGTTCCTTTTGCCTTCAACCTGTATTTGGCGGGGGGCATACTTTTACAATGGCTTATCGGTCCACTCTCCGATCACTTCGGCCGCCGCAAGATGTTACTCCTCGGTTGTGCGTTATTTGCCGTGGCCAGTAGCGCGGCCTTCAGTGCGAAAAACATTTATATGTTCAACGTATTACGTCTGATACAGGGCATGGGACTGGGGTTTGTTATTGCCGTCAGCTACCCGGCCTTGCAAGAAGTGTTCTGCGAAGCCGACGCGGTAAAAATCATGGCGCTGCTGGGGAACGTTGCCCTGCTTTCTCCCCTTCTTGGGCCATTGCTTGGCAGCCTGTTGCTGGAGTGGCTGAGCTGGCGGGAGCTGTTTTTACTGCTGGGTATCGGCGCCTTGATGGTCTGGGCAGGGCTTTACATGTTCATGCCGGAAACCGTGGGGACGTTGCGCCATGACGGTCAGCGCCTGATGGCGGTACCGTTTGAATGGCGCGGCACCGTATGCCGTTACACCGCGTTGATCACCAACCCGCGATTCCTGAGCGCCACCGTCGCGCTGGGGGTGATGAGCCTGCCATTGATTGCCTGGATCGGGCTGGCGCCGTTGTTACTGATGCAAAACCTGGGGTTTTCTGCGCTTGAGTACGGCCTGTGGCAAATCCCGGTGTTTGCCGCTGTCATTGTTGGCAACCTGATACTCAACCGACTGATTGCCAACACTGAGCTGCCACAACTGGTTCGATACGCGCTCTGGCCGTTATGCGGTGGGCTTATTGCGTTGGTCACCCTCAGTGTCTGCAGCATTTCGACACCTTTGCTGATCGCATGCCTTGGGCTTTACGCCGTCGGCCTTGGCATGAGCAATGCCGCGTTGTACCGCCTTGCGTTGTTTACAAGCGATGACAGCAAGGGGCTGGTCTCGGCCATGATCGGCATGATCTCGATCGTTGTCATGGGTGGCGGCGGTTCGATTCTCGCGGCTGCCGGTGCCGGCAACAGCCATGAATCCTTCTCCCTGATGACGGGTATTGCAGGGCTCTTGTGCCTGCTTCCCTTGCGCTTTTTTCTGCGACACAAGCCTGCCGCGCTTGCCGTCTGATCCCTGAGCAGAGGTCCTTTGATGATCCACTTACCCCACACTGATGCGCTTTGCGCGTTAGCGAAACCCTATTGCCTGGATTCGGTACCCGACGGCCTGTTCGATCGGGCGATGCGCGAAATCAGCCTGTTCCATTTGCAGCACACGCCGGGCTATGAACCCTGGCTGCACGCCAATGGGCTTGATGCCAAGGCGCTGGAGGCGATGGATGACTGGTCAAGACTGCCGCCGATTTTCGCCCATTATTTCAAGCGTCGTCTGTTGTCGAGTCCTTCGGGCGAAGGTGCTCTGGAGCTGACATCGTCTGGCACCAGCGGTCAGAAAAGTCGGATGCGCTATGACACGCGCAGCATGGCCGCCGCGCAAGGCATGGTCAGCCACATTTTCCGGCACTTCGGCTGGGACACCCCCAACAGCCCCTGCAACTACCTGCTGCTGAGCTATGAACCCGAAGCGGCCATTAGCCTGGGGACCGCCTACACCGATCAGTTTCTGTGCAGTTATGCGCCGGTGAATCGAGTCGCCTACGGGCTGCGCCTGACCGGCAAAGGCCACGCCTTCGACCTGTTTGGGGTTGTCCGCGCCTTGCAGGAATTCGCCGAAGAAGACTTGCCCGTGCGCATTCTCGGATTTCCAGCGTTTCTGTCCCAGGTGTTACAGCACATGGACGACACGAGCCTTGCAGACCTCAAGCTGCCGGCCGAGTCATTGGTGTTTCTCGGAGGCGGCTGGAAAACCCAGGCGGCACAAGAGATTCCGCTGTCGCAGTTGTATCAACGCATCCACCGTCAATTGGGGATCGCGCTGTCGCGCTGCCGGGATGGCTATGGTGCCGTGGAGCATGCCGTGCCTTACATCCAGTGTGCTCAACAGCACTTTCATGTGCCGATTTATTCGAAGATTTTCGTACGCAATCCCGCCGATTTCAGCGTCCAGCCCTATGGCCGGCGTGGCTTGCTGGAGTTCGTCTCCCCGTACATTTCTTCAAGCCCGGCGCATGCCGTGGTGATGGGTGACCTGGCGACACTGCACCCCGGCGCCACCTGCGGGTGCGGCCTGGCAACCGACTGGTTTGAACTGCATGGACGCGCCGGAACCACCGCCAGCCGAAGCTGCGCGATGGCCGCGTCCGAACTGATTGAAGGGGCATGACATGTACTTGATCAATGGCCAACTGCGCGACGATGTCACGCTTGAGGCAACCCTTGAAGGGCTGCATCAACAACTGCCACGGCTGCTGAATGCACCGATCGACAGCGATACCGTGATCGAAACCGCCGCGCGCTTTGCTGTGCAATTGCAGGCAAACAGACTCGATCTACCGCTCGATGATGAACAACGCCAGGGGCTGATCGACTTTTGCCAACGCAGCACACTCAGCACCAAGCTTGAGCGAGAGCTGGGCGTGCAACCCCGCTCGCTACGGCGTATCGACTACCAGCAAGCACGCTTTGAAAGCTGGCACCCGCTGGGACTGGTTGTGCATGTGACGCCCGGCAATGCGCCGTTGCTGGCGTTCTGCGCGGTCGTTGAAAGCCTGCTGGCCGGCAACGTCAACTGGCTTCGCCCCAGCTCCAGCGATGAAGGATTGACCGCGCGGTTACTCGCGGCCCTCGTGCAGTGCGACACCAGCGAGACGCTGGCCGATTTCATTGCAGTGCTGCCTGTCAGAACAGCACAGATCCCTCAACTCTGCGCTCACGCCGATGGCGTATCGGCCTGGGGCGGCGAACAGGCGCTTAAAGTCATTCGTCAGCACATCCCGGCCGGATGTCGGTGGATCGATTGGGGCCACCGAATCAGTTTCGCCTATCTGTCGCCGGAGGCGGCCACAATGTCAACGCTTGATGCGTTGGTGGATGAGGTCTGCAGTCTGGACCAACAAGCCTGCTCCAGCCCGCAATGGTTGCTGGTCGACAGTGACGATCCGGCGGTTTTGCAAGACCTGGGGGAGCGACTGGCCGAGTCGTTCAAACGCCGCGCCAACCAGTGGCCGGCGCTGGCCCCAAGCGATCAGGAAGCCTCGGAAATCACCACCCGCAGCGCCATGGCGCGACTGGATCAGTGCTTTGCGAACGAGGCCGGCCAGGTCTGGACCGGCGCCGGATGGCGAATTATCTGGGAGCACCATCAAACACTGGCGCCGTCTCCGCTATTTCGTACTCTGCTGCTCAAACCCGTACCACACCCCCTGATCGCCCAGACACTCCTGCCGTGGCGTAACGTGCTGCAAAGCTGCGCGTTGATCTGTTCGGCGACACAAACGCCGCAATTGGTGCGCACCCTGGTCAACGCGGGAGTCACGCGCATTGCGCCCTGCGGGTCAATTCATGACGGCTACGCCGGTGAGCCGCATGACGGTGTTTACGCATTGGCGCGCCTGAGTCGCCGCCTCTCGGTGAGTCTGGCGCCGAATGCGGTGGCTGGCCGGGCAACCCTCGACGCGCTACCCGCCGCGCCTGATACACGCCTGGCGCCGATCATGGATAAAACCGCCTTCATGACCCAGCCCATCAGGGCCGCGGCACAGCTGTATTTTCGTTCGGGTGGAAGCAGCGGCACGCCAGCGCTGGCGGGGTTCAGTTATCGCGACTTCCAACGGAAGATGCGCGCGGCGGCCGACGGCCTGTTCGCCGCCGGCCTCGACCCTGCGACAGACCGGGTGATGAACCTGTTTTACGGCGGCAGCTTGTACGGCGGGTTTTCCAGTTTTACCAAGGTACTTGAGCAGATGGGAATGACCCATTTCCCGATGGGGGCACCGCCCAATGACGACTTCAGCGAAATAGCCCAAATGATCGCGGACCACCGCGTCACTGTGCTGATCGGCATGCCGAGTACCCTGCACCGCCTGTTCTTCAACGAGCAGGAACGCCTTCGCACGTACGGCGGCATCGGCAAAGTGTTCCTCGGCGGCGAGCACCCGGCCCAGGCCAGCCTGCGCCTGATGGAAAGCTGTGGGGTATCGCAGATTCGCTCGGCGATCTATGGCTCGGTAGACGCCGGCCCTCTGGGGCATGCCTGCGCAGCGACGGCCAACGGGGAGTTTCATTTGATGTGCGATACCCAGCATCTGGAAATCGTACAAATGGACCAGGATGTGCCGGTTCAGGCTGATGAAGTCGGTCGTTTGCTGTTCACTTCCCGGGCACGGCAAGGCCAGGACGTGCGCCGGTATGACGTGGGCGATACCGGTCGCTGGGTTCCCGGCCCCTGCCCCTGTGGACTCGGCTCGCCGCGATTCGAATTGCTGCAACGCCACGGCAAGCTGCTGCGGGTAGGCACGGAATTCATTTCTCCATCAGCGCTACAGGAGAGTGTCGGCAGTCCGATTCAGCTGCTTCTGGACCATGCGCCGAACGGTTTGGAACGGCTGCGGGTTTTCGTCAGTTCAGACAGTGGCAACGTTCGCCAATCCCTGTTGACCGATAAAGCCTTGTCTAGCGCCGTGAACAATGGCTTTTTAACGGTGGAAGTTCACCCGTGCGCGGAATCCGATTTCAAAAGAAATGCACACAGCGGTAAAACCCCATTGGTTATCGATCACCGAGTACAAATAGTCCGCTAATCAGATACACCTCGTCTTTTAACCGCGACATGCCTGATAAAAAAGAGAATCCCGTGAGTACCCTTTATTCGCTTGAACAATTTTTGCCTTATATAAGGCAACACTCGAACTTCTATCGCAAACAGCTGCAACACTTTCCGGCACAAGGTACCACTTTAAAAGATCTACCCATCACCAGCGTGATTGATTATTGGACAGACAGTAACGACTTGAATCATTGGCCGGTACTGACGGGGCAAATCGATAACGGGTTGGTATTTAAAACCGGCGGATCGACCAGCCACGGAAAGCTCAGTGTTTATACGTGCAATGAATGGCTCACACTCGTGAGTACATTCGGCGACAGTGTTGCTTCTCAATTGGAGGATGGTGACCGTGTCGCCAATCTGTTTTTTTCCGGCGATCTTTACGCCAGCTTTGTGTTCATTCATGACTCACTGGCGCACGTCAAAAAGCCCATCTGTGAGTTCCCGTTCACCGGCAATGTCGACATGGACGTGTTGGCCGATGCGATTGATCAGCACCGGATCAACGTGCTGGTTGGCGTACCGGCGCAGTTGTTGCGATTCGCCGCCTACCTGCACCAGCATCAGCGCGTGCTGCTGGAAGTTGAAACGTTGCTGTACGGCGGCGAAAGCCTGTTTCCCGCGCAAATAGTCATTCTCCAGACGGTGTTTCCCAATGTGCGCATTGCCTCCATCGGCTACGCCAGTGTTGATGCCGGCCTGATCGGCGCCAGCAGTCGTGATTGCGCCCTGGGTGAGCACCGGGCGTTTGAACCCTACACGTTGCTGGAAATCGTCGATGAGCTCACCGGCGAAGTCATAGAAGACTGTGATCGCACGGGTTTGCTGGTCGTCACCAACCTGACTCGCCGGCTCATGCCGCTGCTGCGTTATCCAGTGGGCGACCGCGCTTGCTGGCGTGAACCGAGCACCGCACCGAAGCGCAAATTCGCGCTCAAGGGACGCGGCGCCCACAGCCAGCGGGTGCGGGTGGGTTCACTGTCGTTACTGATCGACGAAGTCCTGCCGATCGTGCAACGCATCGCTCACAGCGATCAATGGCAGTTGTTGATCGAGCAAGAGGGGCACAAAGACATTGTGAGCGTGAAGTGGGTGCCTGACACGCCATCAACCGCCACCGTCCACGTCTGCACTGCGCTGTATGAAGCGCTGGCCATGCACTATCCCGGCATTGGGCAACTGAATCGAGAGGGGCTGCTGGAGTTGCGCGTGTTGTCCTGCGCGGCCACCGATTTGCAACTTCACCCGCGATCCGGCAAGCAGATGCGCGTCCTGGACTTGCGTGTGTATGACACGCCTTCAATGGAGCGTGCGTGATGTCGAACCTAGTTTATCGTCGCTACCAGCCGGGTGATGCCCACGCTGTGAGCCAATTGTTTCGCGTGGTCTACGGGGATCATTACGTTCAACCGGATGTTTATCTGCCGAACATGATCAGCCAGCACAATGCCGATGGCCGCTGGACATCGATGCTGGCAGTAGACGGCCAACGCGTTCTTGGGCATGCCGCGTTGTGCAAGGACCCGCTGGCGGATACCCCGGAACTGGCCCTCAGCGTTGTCCATCCTGCCGCACAAAGGCAAAGTATCGCGACGAACCTGAGTCGGGAGTTGCTGATGCAGGCGGGTTCGCTGGGGTTCAACAGTGTCTTGATCAAACAGGTCACCCACCATCCCTACACACAACGCATGGCGCAAAGCATTGGCTTTCACAGCACGGGATTGCTCCCCGACTACGTACCGTCGCCTTTCTGCGAGTCGCTGCCGGAAACCATCGTGATCGGTTGTCAGGTGGCCCAAGGCACTTCGCGCGCGCTGCCTGACATTCAGTGGCCCGAGAGTTGCCGCAGCTTGATGCAGCGCTTGAGCACTGTGTTCGGGACTTCTCGGACCGAGTCATCGCCGCTCTCGATACCGGTACACATCCGGCAGCACCATCATCGTTATGCCATCGTCGTTCACCGCTTGAACGAGCGACTGCTGGACCAGCTCTCGGGGTTACCCGGTCGTTGGCTGATCTCGGTCAAACTCGCATTGTCGCGGCACTTTGCCGAAGACTTGCACCGTCTGACAGGGTGCGGCTTCACCTTCACCGGGTTGATGCCTGCGCACCGCAATTGTGGATGGTTCGCCCTGTTTCATCGGGGCGCGCAGCGGCGCAGCCTCAACCTGCATTGCCCTGACATGCAACAGTTGCACGATGACGTGCAGCGCAACATCAGGGCACTGGACAGCACTCGATCAGCCGCTTGAATCCTTTGTGAAGTCATGAAGTTGCTCGACCGCTAGCCACAGCGCCTGGCCCGTTCTCCGACCTGAATGGGCCAACGGACCCGCTATGGCAGAGCGCGTTGTGGCGAGGGGGCTTGTAAAATTTAGAAACAACCTCCTCCCTCGCCCTAAGCTAAACGGGTCAGAATGCCCATTTTTAATCGCCACCCGAATCGAGATCCCCCATGCGAACCCACCTGCGTCTGGCCGCCCTGAGCGCCCTTCTCATTTCCTCCCTGGCCCAGGCCGCCGACCTGATCCCCATCGAAGTCCACCGCGACGCCAACTGCGGTTGCTGCAAAAAATGGATCAGCCACCTCGAAGCCAATGGCTTCAAGGTAGACGACCGTGTCGAAACCAACATGAGCGAATTCAAGCAACAGCACGGCGTGCCGCCGCGTCTGGCTTCGTGCCATACCGCCGTGATCAACGGCAAGTTTGTCGAAGGTCATGTCCCGGCAGACCAGGTGTTGGCCCTGAGCAAACGTGACGACCTGCTCGGTGTTGCCGCGCCGGGCATGCCCATGGGCTCGCCTGGGATGGAAATGGACGGCATGAGCGATGCCTACCAAGTGATCGGCCTGAAAAAAGACGGCACTGATGTGGTAGTGGCGGACTACCCCGCCCATTGATGTTCGGTGCTTACTTCGGGCTGTTCTTCGCCGCGTTCGGTGCGGCGACGTTGTTGCCGTTGCAGTCCGAAGCGGTGCTGGTGGGGTTGTTGCTCAGCGACGAGTATTGGCTCTGGTCGCTGCTGGCCGTTGCCACGCTGGGCAACGTGCTCGGTTCGCTGGTGAACTGGTGGCTGGGACGCGGCCTCGAACGGTTTCGCGACCGGCGCTGGTTTCCGGTCAGCCCAAGTCATTTGGAACAAGCGCGAAAGCATTATCAGCGCTATGGCCATTGGTCTTTACTACTGAGTTGGGTGCCGATCATCGGCGACCCGCTGACGCTGGTGGCCGGCGTCATGCGCGAACCCTTGGGACGATTCCTGCTGATCGTGACCCTGGCCAAGGGTGCTCGTTATGGCGTGCTGGCCATGGTCACGCTGGGCTGGATGGGTTGAACGATCATGCACGGCGATTGCCTGTGTTTAATGCCGCCCTAATCATGCCGATCCAGCATCGGCCGGTTTCCTACGGAGTTCATCTATGCCCCTTGCCTTCTCCCGCTGGTTGCCCAGCCTTTTGCTGACCGCCGCTCTGCCCTTCGTCGCCCACGCCGAAGGGCCGGAATATGGCCCTGAACTACAGGGCTTCGAATACCCCTACACCGTCAAACACTTTGCCTTTGATTCCCAGGGTAAATCCCTGCAAATGGGTTACATGGACGTCGCCGCCCATGGCAAGGCCAACGGCCGCAGCGTCGTGCTGATGCATGGCAAGAATTTCTGCGCCGCGACCTGGGAAAGCTCGATCAAAGCCCTCAGCGAGGCCGGTTATCGAGTCATCGCCCCGGACCAAATCGGTTTCTGCACCTCCAGCAAGCCTGACCACTATCAGTACAGCTTCCAGCAACTGGCGACCAACACCCAGCAGCTGCTCAAGGCCCTCGGCATTCAGAAGGCCAGCATTCTCGGTCACTCCACCGGCGGCATGCTCGCCACCCGGTACGCGTTGCAATACCCCGAGCAAGTCGAACAACTGGCGCTGGTCAATCCCATTGGCCTGGAAGACTGGAAAGCCCTCGGCGTGCCCTACCGCACCGTCGATCAATGGTACGAGCGCGAACTCAAACTCAACGCCGACGGCATCCGCACCTATGAACGCAACACCTATTACGGTGGTCGCTGGAAGCCGGAATTCGAGCGTTGGGTCGACATGTTGGCCGGTCTGAACAAAGGCCCGGGGCATACGCAAGTCGCGTGGAACTCGGCGCTGATCTACGACATGATCTTCACCCAACCGGTGTATTACGAATTCAAAGACCTGAAGATGCCTACGCTGTTGCTGATCGGAACGTCCGATACCACAGCGATCGGCAGTGACATTGCCTCGCCCGAGGTCAAGGGCAAACTCGGTCATTACAACGTGCTGGGCAAGGACGTGGCAAAACTGATTCCGCAGTCGACCCTGGTCGAATTCCCCGGCATGGGCCACGCGCCGCAAATGGAAGAACCGGCGCAATTCCACAAGGCCTTGCTTGAATGGCTGAACAAAACCAACCCGGTTCATTGATGAGGTAAGGCTGATGGCGGTGCAGATTGCGGTGATCGATGACTGGCAGGACGTCGCGCGCGACGTGGTGGACTGGTCGGCGCTGGACAGCATTGGCGAGGTGAGTTTTGTGCACGACTACCCGGCCGACAATGAAACCCTGGCCAAGCGTCTGGGCAGCTTTGAGGTGATCTGCGTGATGCGTGAACGCACCCGGTTCGATGAGGACCTGTTGCGCCGGTTGCCAAACCTCAAGCTGCTGGTCACCGGCGGCATGCGCAACGCCGCGCTGGACTTCAAAGCGGCCGCTGCGTTGGGGATTCAAGTCTGCGGCACCGACAGCTACAAACACGCTGCGCCGGAACTGACCTGGGCGCTGATCATGGCCGCCACCCGCAACCTCGTCGTCGAAGCCAACGCCTTGCGCGCCGGCCAATGGCAGCAAGGCCTCGGTGGTGACTTGCAGGGCAAAACGTTGGCGATCCTCGGGCTGGGCAGCATCGGCAAGCGCGTCGCGCAATTCGGGCAAGTGTTCGGCATGCGGGTGATTGCCTGGAGCGAAAACCTCACCGCCGTAACGGCTGCCGAAGTCGGCGTGACCTACGTCAGCAAGCAGGAACTGTTCGAACAAGCCGACGTGCTGTCGGTGCATCTTGTGCTCAGTGAGCGCAGCCGTGGCTTGGTCGACGCCCAGGCGCTGGGCTGGATGAAACCCACCGCGCTGCTGGTCAATACCGCCCGTGGGCCGATTGTGGATGAGGCGGCGCTGATCAAGGCGTTGCAAAAGAATCGCTTGGCCGGGGCGGCCCTGGATGTGTTTGAAGTGGAGCCGTTGCCTGAACATCATCCGTTCAGGACGCTGGAGAATGTGCTCGCGACGCCGCATGTCGGGTACGTGAGCCAGCAGAACTACCAGCTGTTTTTTTCGCAGATGGTCGAGGATATTCAGGCGTGGTCAGCGGGAAAACCGATTCGGGTTCTGTCCTGATACCGAGTCATCGTTCTTCGCGGCGTTCCGACGAAGAGGCCCGACCAAACTCCACAAACCCTGCGGCCAACTGCACCCGCAGCTACAACCACAACTGTGGCGAGGGAGGCCCCGCACCGTCCCGCTGGGTTGCGCAGCAGCCCCAAAACTATTGAACGCGGTGTGCCTGACGAAACGAGTTGTCAGTGATCGGGGCCGCTTCGCGGCCCAGCGGGACGGTGCGGCGTTCCGACAAGCTCCCTCGCCACAGGTACTTCGTCAGGACTGCGGATCGACGTTATCCAGCATCCGGTTCACCGCCAGTTCCCCCAACATCACGGAGTGTTGAATCCCCAGCAGGGTGTGGCGCTGTGTACCATCCAACTGCCCCGCGAAATCGCTCAACATCACACTCGCTGACGCCAAAGTCTCACAGGCGTTGACCAGCAGGGTTTCGTTATCGGTGTCGGGTCCGACGAAGTAGATGGTGCTGGGTTTACGTGGGGTGTCTTTGGGAATAACCGGCTTGAGGTAGTAATCGAGGGCGCGGTCGGCGGCGTTGTTGAGTTTTTTGGACTCGGCGGTTTCGTAGGGGGAAACGTCGTCGGTTTCTGGTGGGTTGGGTGTGATTTTGAACATGGTGAAGCTCCTTATACCTGATGGAGCCACTAGAACCTGTCGCTAAACAAGTAAGGGTGGCGGCTGTACGCAGGTTAGCGAACCGAGAGGTATAAGACCCGGCAGACCCGAGGGTCTCCCGCGCACAGCCGCCATATCGACACTGCAGACGTTCGCCTGCAACAAGACTGAAGTGTTGCGCTTATACCTGGTCGGGTCGCTAAACCCGATCGCTGATTGGCAGCGATGCGGGAACGATAAAGATCAGGGTCTAAGCGCACAAGCCGGCGGATTCTGGCGCAGTCGTAGGCAACGACGCAAGGATGTGTAGCCTGAGAGAGTGTTTGGAGATGTATTTTAAACATCTCTGTTTAATTGCTCATTCAGCTGCCATTGACGAAAAACCGGGCCGGTAAATAAATGCGTCCCCTTTTTCCCGGTGTAAACCATCTCGACTCGGTCGCCGATATGGATGCGGCTGTCCTCGGTCTTGACGAACACCGACAGCGGCTTGCTGCCCAGTTTCTCCAGTTCGATGAGGCTTGAATCGTCACCGGGATAGTCATCGAGATTTTCCAGAAGAATCGGCGCTGGCAAGCGTTTTCCAGCCAGGTCAACGTCAACGATGTGCCGGGCTGACCAGGGCGCGTCGGTATCAGGGCCGTTTCCGACCTGGTCGGTAACGGTGAACGAAAATACAAACCGAGGATGGTCTTTGGCAGCCTCCAGGTCCGCTCGTGTGACCGTGAAGCACACCGTCACCGGGGTGTCCGAACCTTGCGCCGGAGCTTGACTTGGGGTCACGGTATGGAAGACGTCATAACCGTTGCAGTTCAGTCGAATGAGGTCGTAAGCCCGGCAATACGGATAACGCACGCATACCTGAACACCGGCCACGGGAAAGTCTGGGCCGACGCCGTTTTTGATCGCATCGGGCAGGAGCAATTCCAGACGGGAATGTTCATGCGGTGGCCCCCGGAGTCATGTCCTGATTGCCCGGCCGGATGTCGTTGTACAGGATTTCCAGCGGTGGTTTGGAGGTGCCTTTGTTTTCACTGTTACGAATCACGGTGTACGTCATCAGGTTAACGATTTTCGGATCCAGTCCATGACGTTTCGGAAGATATATCACTGTGTCGGAAGACTCGGTTTCAGTAGACGCCCAGGCATCGTTCAGTACTACTCCATTCACGTATATCCGGATGGTATCGTTCGGCGCCTGACCCAGGTACGCAGTCACCAATACCAATGCGCCCATTGGCGGCAGGTCCATCTAATGGTGGGGGCACCGCAGTGCGCGCCTACCACGGGTATTGTGCTGCCGAGCAACTTGGGCGGAAACAACTGCAGCACGGTGTTATCGGACGAAGTATCAACAGGCGGATGGTTGGATTCGGCGGTCATGCAAACGCTCCTGCATCGGACATGGCTGGCCTGGTTGCGGCGCAACGGTTGGAGCGATCACACACGGATTGGCAGTGGGCTGACTACTGTCAAATCTGACAGTAGCGACAAGCGGTCAAGCCCTTGAACGGTGGGAGGATCTGGAAAACGTGCTGGCGATACCCCATGTCGGGCATGTATGTCGGCAGAACTACCCGCTGTTCTTTTCGCAGAGGGTCGAAGATATTCAAGCGTGGTCGGCGGGAAAACCGATTCGGGTTTTCACTTAAGACCGAGTCAATTTCATCGCGAGCAGGCTCGCTCCCACAGGGTGTACACGAACCCGGAGCTGGCTTGCCAGCGAAGGGGCAATAAGAACCAACATAAAAAAATCAAAGTGAACGCACCGCAACAGTGCAACCCCAGCTCCTGACCCGCCCATTTTTGTGACTTACCAGTCCCGTTTTGACCTTCCTACAAAAATAAACCTGCACTTCGTCGGTGCGGTCACCCCTTCGTCACGTGGTTCTTTTACCCTGAAAACCGATTGTCGAACAATTTCACCACTTGACCCGCCCCGCTCTAGGATCTGGCCTAGACTCATTTTGCGAGGTAAAACCGGTTGGTCATCTGGCTGTAAAAAACTCGAAACTTTCGGTCCTGGCCATGGGTCAGGGTAAAGGTAGGGCCAACGCGACTGGTGCATTCCTTGCAACGGCCCTTCCACCCATCCGCTTTACCGCATTGGGCAGTGTTTGCTACCGATGCGTGCGCGTTTGCGCCCGGCCACAGGATTTGGCCACACCGTTTGTGCCGGACCTAAGCATTAGATCAACACCACGGGAGATTCACATGATAAGTGCGGCTTTAGATATTCAGGGGGAGCGTGCTCATCAGCAGGTCGGCGAATCGAGCGTCGTCAATGCACCGAGCACACAGTCGATCAGCGTCCCTGGCACCAAGACGCTGACACCGGCTGCCAGTCAGAATCCGAATCGAAAGAAAGTGTTGTTTGTCACCTCCGAGATTGCCGATCTGGTCAAGACCGGCGGTCTGGGCGACGTTTCCGCCGCGCTGCCACGGGCCATGTCACACCTGCACGATGTGCGGGTCCTCATCCCCGGTTACCCGCAAGTGCTGCACAGCGAAAACCCGATCCACATCATTGGTGAACTGGGTGGGCACGCCGCACTGCCGCCCTGCAAGATCGGGCGCATGGACATGCCGGACGGTCTGGTTATTTATGTGTTGATCTGCCCTGAACTCTACGAGCGCGAAGGTTCGCCTTACGGCGCCAACAATGGCCGCGACTGGCCAGACAACCACATTCGTTTCGCCCGCCTGGGTCTCGCCGCCGCGGATATCGCCGCTAATCTCGCACAAATTCACTGGTGCCCGGATCTGGTGCACGCCCATGACTGGCCCGCGGGCCTGGCGCCTGCCTACATGCACTGGCGTGGGCAGCGCACTCCGACCCTGTTCACCATCCATAACCTGGCCTACCAGGGCGTGACCAGCCTCGGCTCGTGCCCCGAGCTGGGGATTCCTACGCACGCCCTGCAACAGGAAGGCATGGAGTTCTACGGCAAGATGTCGTTTCTCAAGGCCGGCATGGCCTATTCGAGCCACATCACCACCGTCAGCGCCACCTACGCCCAGGAAATCACCACGCCAGCCTTCGGCTGTGGCCTCGACGGCTTTCTCGCCGCCAAGACCCAGCAAGGTCTGCTCAGCGGCATTCCCAACGGCATCGATGAAAGCTGGGACGCGGCCACGGATTCGCACCTGTTCTGCCCCTTCAGCATCGGTGACTGGGACGGTAAAGCCGTCAACGCCGCGCATGTACGCGAGCTGTTCGGCCTGGCTGATTCAGAAGGTCCGCTGTTTGCCGTGGTTTCACGTCTGGTCTATCAAAAGGGCCTGGACCTGACCGAAGCGGTCTCCGAATACATCGTCAAATCCGGCGGTCAGATTGCAATCATTGGCCGTGGCGAGCCGGAAGAAGAACAAGCCATGCGTGAACTGGCCCTGCGTTTTCCAGGGCAGATCGGCGTGCGCATCGGCTTCAACGAAACCGACGCCCGACGCATGTTCGCCGGTAGCGATTTCCTGCTGATGCCGTCTCGTTATGAACCCTGCGGCCTGAGCCAGATGTACGCCCAGCGCTTCGGTTCGCTCCCAGTGGCACGCAATACCGGTGGCCTGGCCGACACCATTGAAAACGGCGTGACCGGTTTCCTCTTCGATGAATCCACCGTCGATAGCTACCAGGAAGCACTGAGCCGGGCGTTCAAGGTGTTCGCCTTCCCCGACCTGCTCCATGCCATGCGGTGTCGGGCCATGGCCGCACCGTTCAACTGGTGCAAGGCGGTGGAACCCTACGCTGAACTCTATGAACAGCTTGTGGCCAAGGCCCTGGGTAAATCGGGCCGACAGTAAGAGGTTTTCAACGATGCCGTTACGGACCCTTGAGACCTGGCCCCACGGCGCAATCATGCTGGACGCAGAGCACACGCGTTTTGCCTTGTGGGCGCCTGATGCGTTTTACGTCAGTGTCGAACTGGAAAATGGACAATCCTTGCCGTTGCTGCCTCAGGCAGATGGCTGGTTCGTGATCAAGACCCGCTGCCCGGCGGGCACCCGTTACCGCTACAACATCGATGGCAAGCTGGAGGTGCCGGACCCGGCCTCCCGCGCGCAAGCCGGCGATATCGGCAGTCACAGTGTGGTGGTCGATCCGCTAGCCTTTCGATGGCAACACAACACCTGGCACGGTCGGCCATGGAACGAGGCGATCATCTACGAGCTGCACGTCGGTGTGCTCGGCGGTTTCAGTGCTGTCGAGCAACACCTGTCGCGCCTTGTCGAACTCGGCATCACCGCGATTGAGCTGATGCCGCTGGCGCAGTTCCCCGGTGAGCGCAATTGGGGTTACGACGGCGTCTTGCCGTATGCACCCCAGGCTTCCTATGGTTCGCCCGAACAACTCAAACACCTGATCGACACCGCCCATGGCCTGGGCCTGGCGGTGATTCTCGACGTGGTTTACAACCACTTCGGCCCGGATGGCAATTACCTGCACCACTACGCCAAGGGCTTTTTCCGCGAAGACAGACACACGCCGTGGGGGGCGGCCATCGACTTCCGGCAACGCGAGGTGCGGGATTTCTTCATCGACAATGCGTTGATGTGGCTGCTGGAATATCGCTTTGACGGTTTGCGCCTGGACGCGGTGCACGCCATTGAAAGCCCGGACTTCCTTGAAGAATTGGCCCAACGGATCCGCCAGCAAACCGAACCCGCACGCCATGTGTGGCTGATGGTGGAAAACGAACACAATGAAGCCAAGTTGCTGCAACAAGGCTTCGATGCGCAGTGGAACGATGATGGTCACAACGCCCTGCATGTGTTGCTGACTGGCGAAACCGACGCCTACTACGCCGATTACGCCGAACAGCCCACCGAACAACTCGCTCGCTGCCTGAGCCAGGGTTTTGTGTTTCAGGGCCATATCACTCGCCACGGCACACCGCGAGGTGAGCCCAGTGGTCATTTGCCGCCGACAGCGTTCGTGCTGTTTCTGCAAAACCATGACCAGATCGGCAACCGCGCACTGGGCGAACGCCTGCATCAACTGACCCACCCTGATGCGCTCTATGCGGCCACCGCATTACTGCTGATGTCGCCGATGATCCCGCTGATGTTCATGGGGGACGAATTCGCCGCGCAGGCTCCGTTTCTGTTTTTCACCAGCCACCACGGTGAACTCGCAGAATTGGTGCGCGAAGGTCGACGCAACGAGTTCGCGGCGTTCAGTGCCTTCGCCGATCCGCACAAGCGTGAACGGATTCCCGACCCGAATGCACCTCAGACCTTTGAAGCGTCGCAACCGAAGCGCAGCGCCAGCGCACTGCCGGCCATTCATGATCTGTATCGCCGCCTGTTACAGCTGCGCCACGAGCACCTCATCCCGCGTCTGCCCGGCACCCAGGCACTGGGCGCGGATGTGCTCGGGCACGGCGCGCTGAGCGCACGCTGGCGGTTGGGCGATGGCAGCGAACTGCGCATTGACCTGAACCTCAGCGACGTGCCCGTGGTCCACACCCCTGAGGCCGACACCCGCGTGCTGTTCGAACACCCGCCCCACTCAGCCGGCCTGTTGCGTCAGGGCAAACTTGCCCCGTATTGCGCGCTAGTCAGCCTCACCGCTGCAGCCCCTTTGCTACCCCCGCATGGAGAGCGCCCATGAGCGATGCGCAACTTGAAATACTGGCCAGCCGCGCAGGCTTGGCCGTCGACTGGATCGACGCCAATGGTCGCGCACAGAAAGTCGGCCCCTCGGTGTTACGCGCCGTGCTCACGGGCCTCGGCCACCCGGCCGGCAGTGCCCAGGAAATCGACGCGAGCCTGCTGGAGCTGCAAGCCGTCCAGCAGACTCACCGCCTGCCGCCGCTGATGACGGTCGACTTCGGTGCCGGTCTCGATCTGGCACGTTACTTCGAGCCTGAAACCCCTTGCGACATTCATCTCGAAGACGGCTCGCGGATCTACCTGAAGCTCGATGCCCAGGCGGTGCTGCCCGGGCTGATTCCGGTCGGCTACCAGCACGTCAGCATCAATGGCCAATCCTTCACCCTCGCGGTGGCGCCCGAGCGCTGCTACAGCGTGGGCGACGCCGTGGACAATCCGATTCCGCGTACTTGGGGCCTGAGCGTGCAGCTGTACGCTCTGCGACGTACCGGCGATGGTGGTTTCGGCGATACCCAGGCACTGGAAGACCTCGCGCGGGTGGCAGGCGAACGCGGCGCCGAAGCGCTGGCGATCAGTCCGTTGCACGCGATGTTTGGCAGCGATACGCAGCGCTACAGTCCTTACTCGCCCTCCAGCCGTTTGTTTCTCAACAGCCTGTACGCCGCGCCCGGCGCCATCCTCGGTGAGCGGGCGATGCGCACGGCGATTGACGCCACGGGGCTGGCCGCAGAACTGCAACAACTCGAAGAACGCCCGCTGATCGACTGGCCCGTGGCCGCGCACGCCAAACATCGCATTTTGCTGTCGTTGTACGAAGGCTTTGTCCAGGGCGAACACCCCTTGCACGAAGACTTCAGCAGCTTCCGCCATGCCTCGGGCGAAGCGCTGGAAAACCACTGCCGCTTCGAAGCCCTGCAGGAAGCCCGCGCCGCCCGGGGTGAAAGCCTCGACTGGCGCGAATGGCCCGAACAATGGCGCGACCCGCGCAGCGTCGCCCTGGCCGAATTCGCAGAAGAGAACGCTACACGCATCGGCTTTTTCGCCTTCTGCCAATGGTTGATCACCCGCTGCCTTGAGCGTGCGCAAACCGCCGCCCGCAGCGCCGGCATGAGCATCGGGCTGATCGCCGACCTCGCCGTCGGTGCCGACGGTGGCGGCAGTCAGGCCTGGAGCCGCCAGGACGAACTACTCGCCTCGCTGACGGTGGGTGCGCCGCCGGACATTCTCAACCGCACCGGCCAGGGCTGGGGCATTTCCGCGTTTTCGCCTGAAGGTCTGGTGCGCAACGGGTTTCGCGCGTTTATCGAAATGCTCCGCGCCAATTTCGCCCACGCCGGCGGCCTGCGGATCGACCACATCATGGGCCTGCAACGGCTGTGGGTGATTCCCAATGGCGCGTCTCCCCGGGATGGCGCCTACCTTTACTACCCGGTCGACGACTTGCTGCGTTTGCTGTCGCTCGAATCCCATCGGCATCAAGCGATAGTGCTCGGCGAAGACCTCGGTACCGTGCCTGATGGCCTGCGCGAAAAGCTCATCGCTCGTTCGATCCTCGGCATGCGTGTGCTGCTGTTTGAACAGGACAACGCCCACTTCAAGCCCATCCTCGACTGGCCAGACAACGCGCTGGCAACCACCAGCACCCATGACTTGCCGACGCTCAATGGCTGGTGGCATGGGCGCGACATCGACTGGAACGCCCGGCTCAGCCTGATAGACGCCAGCGGCGAAATCGAGTGGCGCCAACACCGCGAGCGCGAACGTGAAGGCCTGCGCCGGGTGTTGAGCGAAGACCCGCAGAACTTTCGCGAGGAGTCCCACGAAACCGATCAAGTGCTCGACGCCAGCATCCGGTTCCTCGGGCATACCCGCGCGCCCCTGGTCTTGCTGCCACTGGAAGATGCCTTGGGCATCGAACAGCAGGCCAACCTGCCCGGCACCATCGACACCCACCCCAACTGGTCACGACGCCTGCCCGGTGACAGCGAAGCCCTGCTCGATGACCCGGACGCGGCCCGACGCCTGGAACTGCTCGCCTGCGCGCGGCTTCAGGCGGGCGAGCGTGACCAATGACGGCGCCGTTTATTCAACCGCTGCGGGCGACCCTGCGGCTGCAATTTCATAAAGGCTTCACGCTGGATCAAGCAGTGCCATTGGTGCCGTATTTTGCCCGTCTGGGCATCAGCCACGTTTATGCCTCGCCGCTGCTGGCCGCCCGCGCCGGGTCCATGCATGGCTACGACGTGGTGGACCCGACCACGGTCAACCCCGAACTGGGTGGCGAAGCCGCGCTGCGACGTTTGGTCAGCGCCCTGCGCGAGCAGCGGATGGGGTTGATCCTCGACATCGTGTCCAACCACATGGCCGTCGGTGGTGCTGATAATCCCTGGTGGCTGGACTTGCTGGAATGGGGGCGATTGAGCCCGTTCGGCGAGTTTTTTGACATTCAGTGGCACTCGCCGGACCCCTTGATGGAAGGTCAGTTATTGCTGCCATTCCTGGGCAGCGACTACGGCATCGCCTTGCAGGACGGCACCTTGCCCTTGCGCTTCGATGCGCAGGGCGGCAGCTTTTACGTGCAGCATTACGATCACCGCTTCCCGATCTGCCCGATGAATTATGGCGAACTGCTGCCCACCGGTGGTGAACCGCTGAAATCGCTGGCGGAACGCTTCACGACCCTGAGCTACCAGACTGACGCCCACAGTCTGGCGCTGCCGCTGAAAGCCGAACTGCACGAACTGGCCAGCGATCCCGTGATACACCAGTCCATCGAGCAGCATCTGGGCACTTATGACTCGCTCACCCTCGACGGTTTCCAACGCTTGCATAATCTGCTTGAACGCCAGAGTTACCGGCTGGCGAGTTGGCGCACGGCAGCGGATGACATCAACTGGCGGCGCTTTTTCGATGTCAACGAACTGGGCGGTTTGCGCGTCGAACGACCGGCCGTGTTCGAGGCCACCCACGCGAAAATCTTCGAACTGGTCGAGCAAGGGCTGGTGGACGGTTTGCGCATCGATCATATCGACGGCCTCGCCGATCCCCGTGGCTACTGCCGCAAATTGCGACGCCGGGTCGATAGCCTGTCACCGGACCGACACCTGCCGATCTACGTCGAGAAGATCCTTGGCGAAGGCGAAACCCTGCACCGCGACTGGTCGGTGGATGGCACCACCGGATACGAATTCATGAACCAGGTGTCGCTGCTGCAACACGACCCGCAAGGCGCCCAGACCTTGGGCGAACGTTGGCAGCACTGCAGCGAACGTCCTGCCGATTTCCGCCAGGAAGCGCAACTGGCACGTCAGCAAATCCTCAACGGCTCCTTGGCCGGCGATTTCGAAAGCGTGGCCCAGGCCTTGCTGCAAGTGGCCCGGGACAACCTGATGAGCCGCGACCTGACGCTCGGTGCAATCCGCCGGGCGTTGCAGGAATTGATCGTGCACTTCCCCGTTTACCGCACGTACATCAGCCCTCGTGGCCGTTCGACTGAAGACGATGTGTTTTTCCAGCAGGCGTTGGACGGTGCGCGGCAAACACTGAGCGAAGCCGATTGGCCGGTGCTCGACTGTCTGGCCGGCTGGCTCGGCGGCGAGCCCTGGCGCAAACGTCCGGTGGGTCGCCAGCGCAAGATGCTCAAGCATGCCTGCGTGCGCTTTCAGCAACTGACCTCACCGGCCGCCGCCAAAGCGGTTGAAGACACCGCGTTCTATCGCTCGGCGGTGTTGCTGTCGCGCAATGACGTCGGCTTCAGCACCGAACAGTTCAGCGCCCCGCTGTCGGACTTCCATGCCGTCTGTGCCAAACGCCTGGCCGAATTCCCGGACAACCTGCTGGCCACCGCCACCCACGACCACAAACGCGGCGAAGACACCCGTGCCCGTTTGGCCGTATTGAGTGAACGCAGCGCCTGGTACGCCGAGCAAGTCCCGCTCTGGAGAACCCTCGCCGAACCGCTGAGGGACGACGACCACATGCCGACGGCGGGTGATGAGTTAATCCTGTACCAGGCGATTCTCGGCAGTTGGTCGCTGACCCTGCATGGCGACGATCAGCCTGCGCTTGAGGACTACGCCAAACGCCTCTGGCGGTGGCAACAAAAAGCCCTGCGCGAAGCCAAGCTGCAAAGCAGTTGGAGCGCACCGAACGAACCCTATGAACACGCCATGCAGGTGTTTATCGAACGTCTGTTTCTGGCCCCCGAAGGTGAGCCGTTACGCGCAGCCCTCGACCAAGCGGTTCAGGCCATCGCCGCACCCGGCGCCCTCAATGGATTGGCGCAAACCTTGCTGCGCATGACCGTGCCGGGGGTGCCGGACCTCTATCAGGGCAACGACTTCTGGGACTTCAGCCTGGTGGATCCGGACAACCGCCGGCCGGTGGATTACGCCAGTCGTCAACGGGCCCTTCAAGCCACACCGGACGTGCCCGAGCTGTTGGCGAACTGGCGTGACGGGCGCATCAAGCAGACGCTGATCGCCGAGGTACTGAACCTGCGGGCCGAGCATGCCGACCTGTTTTCGCGAGGGTCGTATCAAGCCCTTGAAGTGCTCGGCAGCCAGGCACATCGAGTGCTGGCTTTTGCTCGCTCGCTTGAAGGCAAGCGCGCCATCGTGATCGTGCCGATACGCTGCGCCGATCTGCTGAAAAACAGTGCTGAACCAAGGATGGATGCGCTGCAGTGGGGCGATACGCGGGTCAAATTGCCGTTCGCCGCCTCTGACGAAAATTTGAAGGGACTTTTTTCCAGCGTTGCAGTCACAAAACACAGGGAGCTGAACATCGGCGCCGCGCTGGAGGTTGTCCCGGTCAATCTCTTTATCCAACTCTTTACCCAAGCTTGAGTTCAGTTCAGGAGCATTGCGATGAGTACCGACGATAAACGCGTTCGCGAATTTGCCTATCAGATCTGGGAATCTGAAGGGAAGCCGGAGGGCCAGGAAGCCCGGCACTGGGAAATGGCTCGCAAGTTGGCCGAAGCAGAAGCCCTGGCACCGAAAAAATCAACGAAAGCGACCGCCGCGAAATCTGCGGCCGGCAAGGCCAATGGTGCACTGGACGGGAATGCCAGCGAAACCAAACCCAAGGTCAAAGCCAAGGCCAAGCCTGCTGCGGCGTCGAAAGTGATCCCACCGGGGGAAAAAGCCGTCGAGAAAAAGCCTCGCGCGGCGAAAAAGCCACCGATCACCTGACGTTCTAAACGATAGATATCGATCAATGACGTGGCGAGCCCGCTCGCCACTGGGGCCGCGTTCGTCCTCGAAAAAACCTTGATCCCCACATGCAGGAGCACGTATGACCACGCCAAAAAAAGCCGCGCCAGAGCCTCACGCCGAGGCATCGCGAATTCGTGAAGGCTTGCCCTTCCCGCTGGGCGCAACCAGGGATGGCCTTGGGGTCAACTTCGCCTTGTTTTCCGCCAACGCCACCAAGGTGGAACTGTGCATCTTCGATGACGCCGGCGAGGTGGAACTGGAGCGCATCGAACTGCCGGAATACACCGACGAGATCTACCACGGCTACTTGCCCGACGCCCATCCAGGCCTGATCTACGGCTATCGCGTCTATGGCCCGTACGACCCGGCCAACGGTCATCGCTTCAACCACAACAAATTGTTGATCGACCCCTACGCCAAGCAATTGGTCGGTGAGTTGAAATGGTCCGAAGCGCTGTTCGGCTACACCATCGGTCACCCCGATGCCGACCTCAGTTTCGATGAACGCGACAGCGCGCCCTTCGTGCCCAAATGCAAAGTCATCGACCCGGCGCACACCTGGGGCCACGACCATCGCGTCAGCGTGCCGTGGGACAAAACGATCATCTACGAGACCCACGTGCGCGGCATCAGCATGCGTCACCCTTCTGTGCCCGAGAATGTTCGCGGCACGTTCGCCGGGTTAATGGTGGACGACGTGCTGGAACACATCCGCAAACTCGGGGTGTCGTCGGTTGAATTGCTGCCGATCCACGCGTTCGTCAATGACCAGCACTTGTTGCACAAGGGCATGACCAATTATTGGGGCTACAACAGCATCGCGTTCTTTGCCCCGGACCCGCGCTACCTGGCCAGCGGCAAGATCGCCGAGTTCAAGGAAATGGTCGCGCACCTGCACGAAGCCAATCTGGAAGTGATCCTCGACGTGGTCTACAACCACACGGCCGAGGGCAATGAACAAGGACCGACCTTGTCCATGCGCGGCATCGACAACGTCTCGTACTACCGTTTGATGCCCGAGGACAAACGTTTCTACATCAACGATTCCGGGACCGGCAACACCCTGGATTTGAGCCACCCTTGCGTGTTGCAAATGGTCACCGACTCCTTGCGCTACTGGGCGTCGGAAATGCACGTCGACGGTTTCCGCTTCGACCTGGCGACCATTCTCGGTCGTTACCACGACGGCTTTGATGAGCGTCACAGCTTCCTCGTGGCTTGCCGCCAGGACCCGGTGCTGCGTCAGGTGAAGATGATTGCCGAACCGTGGGACTGCGGTCCCGGCGGTTATCAGGTCGGTAACTTCCCGCCAGGCTGGGTGGAGTGGAACGACAAATTCCGCGACACCGTGCGCGCGTTCTGGAAAGGTGACGACGGCCAACTTGCCGATTTCGCCAGCCGCATGACCGCCTCCGGCGAGATGTTCAACCAGCGTGGCCGACGCCCTTATGCGTCGTTGAATTTCATCACGGCTCACGACGGTTTCACCCTCAACGACCTAGTGTCGTACAACGACAAGCACAACGAAGCCAACGACGAGAACAATCAGGACGGCAGTAATAACAACCTGTCCTGGAACCACGGCGTCGAAGGCCCGACCGACGATCCCGAAATCAACGAGTTGCGCCAGCGACAAATGCGCAACTTCTTCGCCACGCTGCTGCTGTCCCAAGGCACGCCGATGCTGGTGGCCGGCGACGAATTCGCCCGCACTCAGGAAGGCAACAACAACGCCTATTGCCAGGACAGCGAGATCGGTTGGGTCAATTGGGACTTGAGCGAAGACGGCAAGGCCCTGCTCAAGTTCGTCAAACGCCTGATCAAGCTGCGTCTGACTTACCCGATCCTGCGTCGCGGGCGTTTCGTGGTGGGCAATTACAACGAGGACATCGGCGTCAAGGACGTGACCTGGCTCGCGCCGGACGGCACTGAAATGTCCCAGGAGCAATGGGGCGAGGGCCACGGTCGCTGCCTTGGCATCTTGCTCGACGGCCGCGCCCAGGAAACCGGCATCCGCCGTAAAGGCGCGGACGCAACGCTGTTGCTGGTGGTCAACGCGCACCACGACATCGTCAACTTCACCTTGCCGCAAGTGCCCGATGGCGGACACTGGACCTGCATGATCGACACCAATGAACCGTCGATTCGCGGCCAGGAACGCTTCGAATTCGATCACGAATATTCGGTGACCGGCCGATCATTGCTGCTGTTCGAATTACAGCATGAGGAAGACGAGTGAAATGGACCTTCAGGCGTTTCTCATTCACCAGCCAGCAGATTACCCAGACACCCAGGCGCTAGGGCGCTGCCTTCGAGCACTGGCGGAGGCCGGGCTGGATCAGCTTCCACAGCCGGGAAGTGGCCGAACACTGGAGCGCTTCCAGCGCCTGGCCGAGGTCGGCGGGCATGATTTGGGTCTGTGCAAATTGTACGAAGGCCACACCGATGCGCTGGCCATCATGGCGCAACTCGGCGGCTCACCCATGCTCGGTAGCACTTGGGGCATGTGGGCTGCCGAACCTGCGAATGCGCGGGTGCGGGTCACTCAGCAAGGGGCTCGGGTTACGCTGGACGGGCGCAAAGCCTGGTGTTCGGGCGCGGCGGTGTTGAGCCATGCGCTGCTCACCACGTGGGATGAACAGGATCGTCAGCAATTGGTTGCGGTGGTCCTGGATCAACCCGGTGTCAGGGTGACGAATCAAGGCTGGCAAGCGGTCGGCATGGGCGCCACTGGCAGCGTTGATGTCCTGTTCGACAGCGCTGAAGCTCAAGTCATTGGCCTTCCCGGCGATTACTTGCAACGACCGGGTTTCTGGCAAGGCGGAATCGGCATTGCCGCCTGCTGGTACGGCGCGGCTCGCAGCCTGGCCGAACGCCTGCGCAGTCACTGCGCGCAGCATGAAGAACCGCATGCCCTCGCCCACCTCGGCGCGGTCGACCGTGCGCTGCACGCTGCGGCGCAGGTGTTGCGTGCCAGCGCCGAGTCCATCGATGGTTCGCCGCAAGACAACGCCCAATTGCTCGCCCGTCGGGCCCGGGCGGTGGTTGAACAGGCCGCCGAACAGGTGATCCTGCACGTCGGCCACGCCCTCGGTGCCGGGCCTTATTGCAGGGATCGGCAGTTCGCTCGACTGATGGCCGACCTGCCGGTGTTCCTGCGCCAAAGCCATGCCGAACGGGATCTCGCCGCGCTCGGCAAACAGGTCATCAACGGGACATGGACATTATGAAAACCAACCCGATCGTGGGCCAGGGCACACCACTGCGCCTGTGGCAAACCTCCCGTCATCTGGCGCAACTGCCGCAGATCGATATCCTCAGTCTTGTGCCCGAAGGCGCGCGCGCGGTGATCATCGCCCCGCACCCGGATGACGAAGTGCTGGGCTGCGGTGGTTTCCTGCAATTGCTTGCAGCGGCAGGCCGGGCGTTGCAACTGATTTCAGTCACAGATGGCAGCGCCAGTCATCCCGGCTCAAAACGCTGGCCCGTGGAGCGTTTGAGCGCCGTGCGGCCACAAGAATCGGTGGAAGCCTTACGCCGGCTCGGTTTGCCGCTGCACCGTTTGAAATGGCTGCGCGGTGGTTTCAGTGATAGCAACGTCGCCGCGCGCGAAACCGAATTGTGCGCGCTCATCGAACATCACCTGCGCCCCACCGATGTGGTGTTTACAACGTGGCGCGAAGACGGTCATTGCGACCATGAAGCCGTGGGGCGAGCCAGCGCCGTTGCCGCGAAGCGCATCGGCGCGACTCTGCATGAACTGCCCGTGTGGACCTGGCATTGGGCAACACCGGAAGACACTATGGTGCCATGGCACCGGGCACGTAAAATCTGCCTGACCCCGCCGCTGATCGCACGCAAACGCCACGCGATCCACGCCTTCGCCAGCCAATTGGAAGGGGATCCGCAGATCGGCTTGCCACCCGTGCTGGCGCCCTATGTGCTGGACCGATTGCTGCAGCCGTTCGAGGTGATTTTTCTATGAGCGTCGAAGATCGCTACTTCGATGGGATGTTTGCCGGCACCGATGATCCGTGGGCGTTTCGTCAACGCTGGTACGAACAGCGAAAACGCGCAATCACCCTCGCCGCCCTGCCGCGCCCGCATTACAGGGCAATCTTTGAGCCCGGCTGCGCCAACGGTGAACTGAGCTTTGAACTGGCCAGCCGCTGCGACCGCCTGCTGTGTTGCGACACCGCCGCCGCAGCCGCTGCGTTGGCGCGCACCCGCCTCGGCCCCTTCGACCACGCCGAAATCCGTCACGCTCGCATGCCTGCCGATTGGCCGCAGGAAAAGTTCGATTTGATCGTGCTCAGCGAAATCGGCTATTACCTCGATGCCGATGACCTGAAACACCTGGTCCAACGGGCCGAACAATCACTCACCGCGGACGGCCAACTGCTGGCCTGCCACTGGCGCCCACCCATTGAAGGCTGTCCGTTGAACGCTCGGCAGGTGCACGACTTGCTCCACGAGCACTTGACGCTGGCGCGCCTGGCCCTTCACCAGGAAGCGGATTTCCTGCTGGAGGTCTGGAGTCGAGAACCTCGCTCTGTCGCGGCACTTGAGGGCCTGCGATGATTGGCATGCTGCACGCGGTGGTTTCAGCGTCTATTTACGGGATTTGGTACCAACTGGTTAAAAAAATGAAAGCGTCACGCGACGAATAGCGATACTTGAGCAATACTCTGTTCGCGACAATCCAAGGTACGGAGCGTTGGACTTTGCTATTAAACAAAACAAGGACGTAGGCCCGATGAAAACCGTCTCCCTCATCGAAAGCAGCCAGCCAGCCCAAATCTGGAACAGCGCGCTGCAACTGGACAACATCCCGGTCATCAACACCCAGTCCCTGATCCCCGCCGGCGCACGCGCCGTGGTGATCTCACCGCATCCCGGCGATGAAGTGGTCAGCTGTGGCGGCCTGCTGCAACTACTCTCCAGCCTCGGTCATCCGCTGCAATTGATCTCGGTCACCGATGGCAGTGCCAGCCAGCCAGGCTCACAACAATGGTCAGAGAAGCGTCTGAGCGTGTTTCGCGGCCAGGAAAGCGTCGAGGCCCTGCGTCGGCTTGGCTTGCCGATGCACAGCCTGAAATGGATTCGCGGTGGCTTCACTGACTTCGCCCTGGCCGAACATGAGACACAACTGACCCAATTCATCTCCCGTTACTTGCGCCCTGGTGATGTGGTGTTCAGCACCTGGCGCGAAGACGGCACGCCCGATCACGATACCGTCGGCCGTGCCAGCGCCCTGGCTGCGAGCAAGGTCGGTGCGGCGTTCCATGAAGTGCCTATCTGGGCCTGGCACTGGCCGGCTCGCGACCAGGGGCTGATGCCCTGGCACCGTGCACGCAAAGTGCGTCTCGACACCTGGACCGTCGCGCGCAAAAGCCACGCCACCCACGCTTACGCCAGCCAGCTCGACGGCGAACCGGCCCTCGGCATCGCCCCCCTGCTGCCCCGAGTGCTCCTGGATCGCATGCGATTGCCCTACGAAATAGTCTTCATCTGAGGGCATGGCTCTGTAGCAGCTGTCGAGCCTGCGAGGCCGCGTCCGGCCGCGCAGCGGTCGTAAAATCAGGCGACACGGTGTTTCAGGTAAACCGAGTGCACAGGGTTTACGACCGCTGCGCAGCCGGACGCAGCCTCGCAGGCTCGGCAGCTGCTACAAAATTGTGATGGCTGTGAACTGCACGCCGCAGCATCAGTCGCATGCATACGCAGTCCAGATTCAGAGGCGCACACGTGACCAACGATTCCGAGCAACAGGCCATGCTCGATCCGACCCCGAAGACACAGCGCCTGAAGGTGCTGACGGTCAACACTCACAAGGGTTTTACCGCCCTCAACCGGCGTTTCATCCTCCCGGAGCTGCGCGAGGCCGTGCGCAGTACGTCGGCGGATCTGGTGTTCCTCCAGGAAGTGGTGGGAGAACACGATCGGCATTCTTCCCGCTACTACAACTGGCCGCAGACCTCGCAATACGAATTTCTCGCCGACAGCATGTGGAGCGATTTCGCCTATGGGCGCAATGCGGTCTACCCCGATGGCCACCACGGCAATGCGCTGCTGTCGAAGTACCCGATCCGCGAGTTTCGTAACCTTGACGTGTCGATCACCGGCCCCGAACGCCGTGGGTTACTGCACTGCGTGCTGGAGGTGCCGGGGCACGCTGAAGTCCATGCGATTTGTGTGCACCTGAGCCTGCTCGAAAGTCATCGCCAGCTGCAGCTACAGTTGCTCTGCCAACTGCTCGAATCCCTGCCCGACGATGCCCCGGTGATCATCGCCGGCGATTTCAACGATTGGCAGTTGCAAGGCAACGCCGCCCTCGCCCGTCGCGATGACCTGCATGAAGCGTTCGAACGCCATAACGGGCGCCCGGCCAAAACCTATCCCGCCCGCTTTCCCTTGCTGCGCCTGGACCGGATCTACCTGCGCAACGCCAGCAGCCATGAACCGCGAATACTCAGTCATAAACCCTGGACGCACTTGTCGGATCATTTGCCGTTGGCAGTCGAAGTGCACCTCTAGCAGCTAAGTAAAAAAAGGATCTGGATAGCGGTTTTTTTGACGTATCGCCGAATAAACAAAGCCTTACGTCGCGTCGTAAATCAGTCACTTTCAACACCTGAAATACCCCTACCATCTATCGCACGTTTTCTTGACGCGCTGTCAGCGTTCCTCTTAGCTAAACTTTACTACCCCCGAAGTAACATCAGGGGACACCCCCAGACACCCGCCAAATACGGGCGCCCAAAGGCGTGCCCCTAATCCATTCGGTCGCCCCTCACTCGGGGTAGGAGAGACGCCACAGCGAGAGACTCCATGCGATTACAAGGTAGACCTCCATGAAAACGTCATTCACCCAACATGAGATAAAAGTCACTTTTTGCACTGTTACCGGCTCCATCTTGTTGTGCTCGACCCTGGAGACCCAGGCGGGGCCGACGGAAGAAGAAATCGCTCCATGGTATCGCCAGGATGTCCCGGCCTTCACCTTGCCACCCACGAGTATCACCGCCCCCTACCCCGGCCATTTTGGTGCTGCCTCCGATACAACCAGCTCACACCTGACCATTGAAGACGAAGCGCCTTCAGCCTGGGATCAGGTGTACGGTAAAGCGTCGCGACAAGCGCAGACCGATTATCTGTCACTGGGATCTTCGATCCCTGGCACTACAGAATTCAAAGGCCCGGCAATCCTCACCTTGCAGAGCGGTAGCGGGCATACCCAAAAGGTCGGGCTGATCGGCGGCACCATCCACTTACAAGACAATGGCAACGGCTTGCTGGCCCATCCAGCCTTGGCCGACCCCGATCAAGACACTCTCAACCTTCAAGGCCAGAGCCTCGGCGCTTACTGGAGCCTGACCGGCCCTCAAGGCTGGCATGTGGATTTGACCGCCAGCGGTGGCCGGGTCAATGGCTTCAGCCGTAACGACCAGGGCGCGCGGCAGGCCACTGAAGGCACGGCGATGACATTGTCGGTGGAAGGCGGTTTCCCGATTGGCCTGAGCGAGAACTGGGTGGTCGAACCCCAGGCGCAGTTGATCAATCAGCGCATTTCGCTGGATACGCCGTATGCCGGTTCTGGGAATGCATCATCGAGTGAGCTGACGTCCTGGAGCGGCCGAGTCGGCGCCCGATTGAAAGGCAGTTACGACATCAATGGCCTGGGCGTCGAACCCTACGTGCGAACCAACTTGTGGCACACCGTGAACACCGGCGGCACCGTGACCCTCGATCAGGTCGACAAGATCAGCAGCAGTCGTAAATCGTCGACGGTCGAAGTGGGTCTGGGGTTGGTGGCCAGAGTTACGCCCACCGTGAGTTTGTACGTCAGCGCGGATTACAGCAGTGATGTGGATGACAATGATTTGAATGGGTTGATTGGGAGTTTGGGGGTGCGGATGCGGTGGTGAGGATTTCAGTTCACTGAATGCGCTGTCTTGACTGGCCTCTTCGCGAGCAAGCCCGCTCCTACATTCGACCGCATTCTCATGTAAGAACTCGGTTAAATGTGGGAGCGGGCTTGCTCGCGAAGGCAGCGACACGGTTTCGGATCAGCCCTCCGGCCGCAAGATCAACACCGCCAGCGGTGGCAGGTTCAGCACCAGCGACAGCGCCTGCCCATGGCTCGGTGCCTCTTCGGTCAATGCCCCGCCACTGTTGCCATAGTTGGAACCGGCATACATGGCCGCATCGCTGTTGATCACCTCGGTCCAGCGCCCGGCAAATGGCACGCCGACGCGATACCCCTCACGCGGCACCGGGGTGAAGTTGGCCACGACCAGGACCGGCCGCCCCTCCTTGCTCCAGCGCAGCCACGCGTAAACGCTGTTGATCGCATCGTCGCCGATCAGCCACTGGAAGCCTTGCGGGGCATCGTCCTGTTCGTGCAGCGCCGGTTCTTCGCGGTACAGCCGATTGAGGTCACCGACCAGTTTTTGCACCCCTTTGTGCTCGGAGTATTGCAGCAAGTACCAGTCCAGTTGCTGATCGTGGTTCCATTCGCGCCACTGACCGAATTCGCAGCCCATGAACAACAGCTTCTTGCCCGGGTGCGTCCACATAAAACTCAGGTAAGCGCGCAAATTGGCAAACTTCTGCCAGCGGTCGCCGGGCATCTTGTCGATCAGCGAATGCTTGCCGTGCACCACTTCATCGTGGGAAATCGGCAGGATGAAACGCTCGGACCAGGCGTACACCAGGCCAAAACTCAGTTCGTTGTGGTGATGGGCGCGGTACACCGGATCCTGCTGGATGTAATGCAGCGAATCGTGCATCCAGCCCATGTTCCATTTGTAGGCAAAACCCAATCCGCCCTGTTGCGTGCTCTGGCTGACTCCCGGCCATGCCGTGGACTCTTCGGCGATGACCAGCGCACCGGGCGCCTCCAGCGCGACCACGTCGTTGAGGTGGCGCAAAAAGTCGATGGCTTCGAGGTTTTCCCGACCGCCATGACGGTTTGGCACCCATTCGCCGGCCTTGCGCGAATAATCGCGATAGAGCATCGACGCCACGGCATCGACGCGCAGGCCATCGACATGGAAATGCTTGAGCCAGTGCAGCCCCGACGCCAGCATGTAACCGTGCACTTCGGTGCGGCCCAGGTTGTAGATCAGCGTGTCCCAGTCCTGATGAAAACCTTCCAGCGGGTTGCCATATTCGTACAGCGCCGTGCCGTCGAATTGCGCCAGTCCGTGGGTATCGGTCGGAAAATGCGCCGGCACCCAATCGAGAATCACACCGATTTCCGCCTGGTGGCAGGCGTTGACGAAGGCGGCAAAATCATCCGGTGAACCGTAACGGGCGCTCGGGGCAAATTGCGACAGCAGCTGATAACCCCACGAGCCACCGAACGGGTGTTCCATGATCGGCAT
This sequence comes from Pseudomonas sp. BE134, assembly GCF_031456105.1. Lineage (NCBI taxonomy): Bacteria > Pseudomonadati > Pseudomonadota > Gammaproteobacteria > Pseudomonadales > Pseudomonadaceae > Pseudomonas > Pseudomonas sp. BE134. The sequence continues at coordinate 158,942 of NZ_JAVDUA010000011.1, forward strand.
CAGTTCGATGTGGGTGAAACCCAAATCCTTCACATAGGGAATCAGCCGTTCACCCAACTCGTGCCAGGTGTACTGGCGGGCGACTTCGCCAAGATCGTCCAGCTCACATTGCCACGAGCCGGCGTGCAATTCGTAGATCGACAGCGGCGCGGTGGCTCGCTGACGTTCGCCACGGGATTGCATCCACGCCTGATCCTGCCAGTCGATGGTCAGCGGTGAGGCGACTTTGGAGGCAGTGTCCGGAGGCAAGGTGGTGGCCAGCGCCATCGGGTCAGCCTTGAGCGGCAAAATACCGTGGGTACCGAGGATTTCGTATTTATACGCCTCACCCGCTTGCATGCGCGGGATGAACAGTTCCCAGACCCCGGTCGGATGGCGCAAACGCATCGGATGGCGGCGACCGTCCCAATTGTTGAAATCACCGACTACCGATACGCGCTTGGCGTTGGGCGCCCACACGGCGAAACGCACGCCGTCCACACCCTCGACCGTTTTCAGCTGCGCACCGAGGCAACTGCTGAGGTCGCGGTGATTGCCTTCGGCGAACAGGTACAAGTCCATTTCGCCGAGCAGCGGGCCAAAGCTGTAGGGGTCTTCGCTGATTTGTTCGCCGCCGGCCCACCGGGTGCGCAGCAGATAGGGCTGGGCCCGATCGAAGTGCCCGACAAACAGCCCCGGTGTCTGGGTGACTTCCAGATTGCCGAGTTCTTCCCCGGAGTCCTTGGCCAACACCTGTACGCTCAACGCGTCAGGCAAATAAGCTCGAATGAATTGCCCGTCGGCGCCATCGCCATGGGGCCCCAGAATTGCAAAAGGGTCGTGATGTTCGGCGCGCACCAACGCGTCGATATCCCGCGCTCTGGGCAGCAGCGCCTCTTTAGCGTGACCCTGTTCCTTGTTCGAGAAACTCATGACTACTCTCCACCAAGATCGGAAAAGGGTTTAAGCCCACTCAATAATCCATACAAGCCGTGCAGGGGCACCGGCAGCCAAGTGGGTCGATTTTCGGCCTCATACGCCACTTCATAGGCCGCCTTCTCCAGACCGAACAACGCTAGCGCGGCATCCTCGCCTTCCGGATCTTGCCACGCATGAGCAAGACTAGCTGCCGCTAGCCGATAAGCGTCAACAAATGCCTGTTTTGCTTCAATAAGGTAGCGCTCGGCAACCCGTTCGCGGGCAGCCTGGGCCTCGGCCGTGTTGTCGACGTTATGCACATTGATCGTCATCGCGGCGGCGTAATCGAAAGAACGCAACACCCCGCTGACGTCCTTGTACGGGCTGTGCTTGCCCCGTCGTTCGTGCAAAGGCCGCGCCGGCTCGCCCTCGAAATCGATCAGGTAGGCATCGCCCTTGATCACCAACACCTGGCCCAGGTGCAAGTCGCCGTGGACACGGATGCGCAAACCTCCCGCCGCTTTCTTGCCGAGTTCCTGCACATGACTGAGGATGGTTTTTTTCTGGTCCAGCAGACGACTGACCAAAGCGTTATCCGCAGGGCTCAGTTGGTTTTGGTGCTGCTTGAGCAACTTCAGTGCGTGCTCCAGCTGCGCCGCCACGTCCTTGGCCGAGGCCTGTGCCTCTTTCTGCGTGGTGACCTGCGGGGCGAAGTCCGGGTCTTTGCTCGGAGCGGCCAGCACTTGATGCATTTCCCCCAGACGCTGGCCCAGCATGCCGGCAAAATCCTTCAACTCACCGAGTGCGTTGTAGTGCTGTTCCTGTTCGGACATGGCATCGGCCATCTCGTCTCGCAGCGCGCGTTCGAGGTTGTTCTGGGTCCATTCCCAGGCATCGCCCTGATTGCTCAAATAGCCTTGAGCGATCATCAACAAGGTGTCTTCGCCGTGCTCATCGCGGCGCACCACCGAGCCCAATAGCGGGGAAATATTGCGGAAGCCGGCATTAGTCAGGCAGGCACTCATTTCCAGTTCCGGGTGTACGCCCGAGGCGAGTTTGCGGATCAGTTTGAGCACCAGGCTGTTGCCGATCACCACCGAACTGTTGGATTGCTCGGCGGACAGGTAACGCACAGGCGACTCTTGCGTCAGCCCTAGTTTTGCCAGTTCTGCCGTGGGCTCAAAACGGATTTCACCTGCGCTCGACGGCAACACGGTGTTGTTCTGCATGCCTTGCAATACGGCATGGATAAAGGGTTCGAGGCTGAAGGCATCGGTGATCAAACCTACCTGACGTCCACGGCGCACCCGCGACAAGGCCAATTGCTGAGGCAACGCTGCGCCGACCTGATCTTCGGGAATAAAGCCGAATGGCAGCTGATAGCGGTGGGTCTGGCCTGCGCTGGTGACTTCAATCTCGCTCAACAGCACTGGGTGCAGCGGATCGCCGAAACGCACGCCGTAGGCCAGGTTGACCTGTTCGATGGCCGCGTCCTTGCCGGCGAACCAGCGGCGATTCTGCAACCAGCTCGGCAGAATGCCCTGCTCCAGCGTGCCACGGGACGGCGTTTCGAGCAGTTCTTCCATGCGTTGTTTCAACACCAGCGTGGTGAAGTCCGGCAGGCTTTGCGCCGGTTCCACGTGCCAGGCTGGCATCTGGTTTTCCGCTGCGAGTCCGAACCAATAGAAGCCGTAAGGCGCCAGGGTCAGGAGGAAATTCAACTGGCCAATCGGTGGGAAAGCGTTACCACCGAGCATCTCCACCGGCACCATGCCGACGTACGCCGACAGGTCGAGTTCCGCCGCTTGTGCGCTGCGCGAGACGTTGGCCACGCACAGGATGATTTCGTGCTTGCCATCGGCCCCGGTGAATTCACGGGTGTAAGCCAGAATTCGCCGGTTGCTCGGCGAGAGCATTTTCAGTGTGCCGCGCCCGAACGCCTTGGACTGTTTGCGCACGGCCAGCATGCGCCGGGTCCAGTTGAGCAGCGAATGCGGATCACCCGCCTGGGTCTCGACGTTGACCGACAGGTAACCGTATTGCGGGTCCATGATCGGTGGCAGCACCAGGCTGGCCGGGTCGGCGCGCGAGAACCCGCCGTTACGGTCAATCGACCACTGCATCGGCGTGCGCACGCCATCTCGGTCACCGAGGTAGATGTTGTCGCCCATGCCGATTTCATCGCCGTAATACAGGGTCGGCGTGCCAGGCATCGACAGCAGCAAACTGTTGAGCAGCTCCACCCGACGCCGATCACGCTCTACCAGGGGCGCCAGTCGGCGGCGAATGCCCAGGTTGATCCGCGCTCGACGGTCCGCCGCGTAGTAATTCCACAGGTAGTCGCGTTCCTTGTCGGTGACCATTTCCAGGGTCAGTTCATCGTGATTGCGCAGGAAAATCGCCCACTGACAATTGGCCGGGATCTCCGGGGTCTGGCGCAGGATGTCGGTGATCGGGAAGCGATCCTCCTGGGCCAACGCCATGTACATGCGCGGCATCAACGGAAAGTGAAAAGCCATGTGGCACTCGTCGCCGTTCAAGCCCTTTTTGTCGGTGTCACCAAAGTACAGTTGCGTGTCTTCCGGCCATTGATTGGCTTCGGCCAACAGCATGCGGTCGGGGTAATTGGCGTCGATCTCGGCGCGGATCTGCTTGAGGACGTCATGGGTCTCGGGAAGGTTTTCGTTGTTGGTACCGTCCCGTTCGATCAGGTACGGGATGGCGTCCAGCCGCAAACCGTCGATGCCCATGTCGAGCCAGTAGCGCATCACCGAGAGCACGGCTTTCATGACCTGTGGGTTATCGAAGTTCAGGTCCGGCTGGTGGGAGTAGAAACGGTGCCAGAAGTACTGGCCGGCCACCGGGTCCCAGGTCCAGTTGGATTTTTCGGTGTCGAGAAAGATGATGCGCGTACCGTCGTACTTTTGATCGTCATCGGACCAGACGTAGAAGTCCCGCGCCGCCGAACCGGGTTTGGCCTTGCGCGCGCGCTGGAACCAGGCGTGTTGGTCCGAAGTGTGATTGATGACCAGTTCGGTGATCACCCGCAGGCCACGCTTGTGCGCCTCGGCAATGAAGCGCTTGGCGTCGGCCATCGTGCCGTAGTCGGCGTGCACGCCACGGTACTCGGCGATGTCGTAACCGTCGTCACGGCGTGGCGAGGGATAGAACGGCAACAGCCAGATGGTATTGACGCCGAGGTCGGCGATGTAGTCGAGCTTGGCGATCAAGCCGGGAAAGTCGCCGATCCCGTCATTGTTGGAGTCGAAAAACGATTTGACGTGAACCTGATAGATCACCGCGTCCTTGTACCAGAGCGGGTCCTTGATGAAGGTGGCTGCCTTGGGTTTCTTCGCCATTTGAAACTCCTGTTGATGATCGTTCCCACTCTCTGCGTGGGAATGCCTCTACGGACGCTCCGCGTTCGGCTCTGGAGGGGACGCGGAGCGTCCCGGGCTGCATTCCCACGCAGAGCGTGGGGACGATCGTGTTAAACAGTAATCCGCCAGATCCCGAACGGTTGATACGCCGGATCAATGCGCATGAACTGATACTTGCCATACCAGGTCCAGCGGTGGCCGTTCATCAAGTCTTCGCCCTGGGTGCTGGCGTCGTCGGGCAAGCCCATTTCCCATAACGGCAATTCGAAATTGGCTTCCTGGACGTTATGCGGATCGAGGCTGACAGCCACCAGAATGAAGTTGCTGCCGTCCGCGCTGCGTTTGCCGAAGTACAGAATGTTGTCGTTCCACGCGTTGTAGACCTTCAAGCCCAAGTGCGTGTGCAGGGCCGGGTTCTGCCGGCGGATGCGGTTGAGCTGGGCGATCTCGGCAATGATGTTGCCCGGCGCGTTGAAGTCCCGTGGGCGGATTTCGTACTTCTCGGAGTCGAGGTATTCCTCTTTGCCCGGGATCGGCGCCGATTCACACAGTTCAAAGCCCGAGTACATACCCCACAGCCCAGAGCCCATGGTCGCCAGCGCCGCGCGAATCAAAAAGCCCGCGCGCCCGGACTCATGCAGGAAGGCCGGATTGATGTCCGGGGTGTTGACGAAGAAGTTCGGCCGGTAGCATTCGCGCCACGGCGACTCATTGAGCTCGGTGAAATACGTCGCCAGCTCATGCTTGGTGTTGCGCCAGGTGAAATAGGTGTAGCTCTGCGAATATCCGACCTTGCCCAGCCGCGCCATCATCGCCGGGGTGGTAAAGGCTTCGGCGAGGAAGATCACCTCCGGGTACAGCGCTCGCACATCGGCAATCAGCCACTGCCAGAACGGCAGGGGTTTGGTGTGCGGGTTGTCGACGCGAAAGATCTTCACGCCCTCTTCGACCCAACCGACCACGATGTCGCGCAACTCGACCCACAGGCTCGGAATGGCCTCGGTCGCATAGAAGTCGACGTTGACGATGTCCTGGTATTTTTTCGGCGGGTTCTCGGCGTATTTGATCGTGCCGTCCGGCCGCCAGTTGAACCAGCCCGGGTGCTGTCGCAGCCAGGGATGGTCCTGGGAACACTGAATGGCAAAGTCGAGGGCGATTTCAATCCCGTAGTCCGCCGCCGTCGCGACCAGCCGGCGAAAATCTTCGCGGGTGCCAAGCTGCGAGTGAATCGCCTCATGCCCGCCCTCTTCGCTGCCAATCGCATAGGGGCTGCCGGGATCGTCGGGGCCGGCAGTCAGGGAATTGTTCGGGCCTTTGCGGAAACTGCGGCCGATGGGGTGGATCGGCGGAAAATACAGGACGTCGAACCCCATGTCCTGAATCATCGGCAACCGCGCGTGCACATCATTGAAGGTGCCGTGACGGGCCGGATCATCGGTGATCGAGCGCGGAAACAGTTCATACCAACTGGCGAACTGCGCCAGCTCCCGCTCGACATCCAACGGGTATTCCGGGCTCAGGCTCACAAAAGCGTGGTGATCGACCTGCGCCATCAGCTCGGCGCTACGTTGGTGCAGAAACAGGGCCACCTGCTCGTTTTCGAGCAGGCCGGACAACTCATGGTGCAGCGCCGTCAGTTGTTCACTCAACGCCCCTTCGCTGCGCTCGGCCGCCTGCTGGACCTGAGTGCGTCCTTCCTGCAATTCCAGACTGACGGGGACACGCGCGGCGTGCTTCTTCTCCAGCTCGTAACAGAAGCTGGCGAACTGATCGATCCAGGCTTCGATGCAGAACAGATAGCGGCCCTGACTTTCTACACGGAACTGGCCTTGCCAACCGTTATTGCCCAGGTCCGCCATGACTTCGCTTTGCCAGACGCCGTCACCTTCGGACCGCCAGCGCACCCGCACAGCCAGCTTGTCATGGCCGTCGGCAAACACTTTGCTGGTCACCACCACGTCCTGACCTACGACGGATTTGACGGCGAACTGTCCGCCATCAAGGGTCGGCTGGGTGTTTTCAATTGCGATTCGCGGTAGCAGTAACGCCTGCGACAGCGGCATGTGAGGGTTGTAATTGAGCTCTGTCGGTTTTGCGGCAGTCATCGAGCATCTCTCCTTTACGCCCCATGGACGCTCTTGTACCGGGTGTTCCCTGGATAGATTCACTTAGGTTGGGAGCCACCGGGCGGGCTAAAAGTTCAGAGGGAATTGCTCAAGCGGTCGCGGGGAATCAATTCCCGCATCAGTAGGTCAATTCACTTAAGCACGACTTACGCCATGTGCCACTGGAGGCTTGATAATGAGTATTCCAATCCCTGCCGAAACGCCTGATCCAAACATCGACAGCCCGGTCATTCCACCGACCGAGCCGCAACCCGTGCCCGAGCAAGACCCGCCGGGCACCCAACCACCACCCCGGGAAGAACCGCCGAGCACGATGCCGCCGGTGATTGTGAAGCTGTAGTGTTGGCAGCGCCTTATTTGTCTCCCACGCCTAGCGTGGGAGCACCAAAGCGAACAATGGAAGAAGCAAAAGATAGCGCTGGTTCTCTTCTGTTTCGTGATAGTCCTTTGGATAAACATAAACCAACCATTCGTCGGAAACCCTGACGTATGACCAGATAACAGCGCCCCAAAAAAACCAAAACGTGCAATCCCGAACACAAAAAACCAAACCTTTAACGTCACTTACCTAAAAGTAATTTATTTACAAGATGGAGTTAAATTCATCAAGGCACGAATAATCATGACCTGCCGCGAGAAAACCCTGTATCCATTACCTCAGTCGAGAAAATTTTAAATCATTCAAAGATCGCAAAGTAAGACAACCTTATCACCGTTTTTTTATCGTGTGATTTTAAGCGCTGCATCAGCCTACCAACCAAGCAGGGTGATTAATTCTATCTGCGCCCCGTGCCAGGAACCTTTTCAGGACAAACCTAACGTCATCTGCTGAAGTTAACGACGGAGATTTTCATATCATTCGCGCATGCCCTGCAGAGAAATTTGCGCGTTTTTTGAAAGCCCAGCCCCCTCAATACTCTTTATTTTAATAGCCCTGCCAATAAATTGACAAACACAGCATGCCTAAAGTTTACGTCCACCAAACAATTAACAGCCAGATAAAACACGAATCGAAAGAATCGCTAACTCGACTAAGTCAGAATCTGCAAAACCTGCAGAACAAAGGCGACATACTCAAATTGAAGGGCCACGACTTAACAACCACACCCGAAGGATTAAAACACTTGGTCAACCAGAGTCGCTACCGAACAGAGGAGCAAGGGGCAAGTCATTATTTCGGCGGCACCAGAGAAAAAATTTCAATTGGCGACGCACTATACCTTGTAAAAGAAGCGTTGAAACCTCAACAAAATCAATCCAGCCTCAAACAAGGCATTTCCGCTCTACCTGCCACTCCTCCAGCAGCCCCGCAAATTCGCCTGGCCCCAATCAGTTTCGATGAAAAAATCTCCGAGCTATTTTTAGCTCATACGGAAAAAAAACCAACGCCTGAACAAATATGCGTACTTAATGATCTGTGCACCGGGCTATCCATCCTGAAAATTCGTGGCATTTCAGCACTTATTCCTTCCGCGGCCCATGCTCTCAACGAATCAACTAAAATTTCAGATTACTCACTATGTGAAAATCTGGGATGCTCCGAATCATTCACAGAACTTCCATGGCAACTCGATAACGAGCTTGTCAAACTGCTAATATCAACACTCCCTGAATGCTCTCCACCTGAAGGACGAGCTGCAGTCGAAGTTCTCAATACAATCCCAGCCACGACCAAAGCCATAATGCTTCGCTCATGTACTTTCTGTATGGCAGACTTGACACCAGCAAATTTAAAAAACGCAAACCTTGACAATATAAACTTAAGCCACTCCAACATTGAACACCACGAAAATCCACCCCAGCATCATTTGCAATGCAGCGGCAGCACATGGAAGAATTCAACGCTATTGAACACAAGCATCAACGACAGTGACTTTTCCGGAGCAAAGCTAATAGACATCGAACTATGTTCAATTGACTCTCAGCGTGTAAATTATACCGACGCCAAGTTAACTGGAGCAAACCTAGACAGGGTCAACTTCTCAGGCAGCGATTTTTCACGAGCCGACCTGAGTAGCATTCGTATTAACCACGTAAATTTTTCCAACACCGATCTGACTGGCACAACAATTTCATTGGCTCCAGATTTTTTGGATGAGGTGGTCAGGGAGATTGACCATCACATCAATCACCTTGGCCACTACAATGAAGGCCTGCTTTTATCAATCAATAGCATTAATCCAAGGCACGAAGAACAAAGAAACGCCTTAATGAGATCAGTGATTGAAAGGCTGCTCCCTCTGGAGGGTGATTTACCTGTCGGAAGCAGGAACTCACTGGCGGATGTATTACTGAAAGAGCCCTCCTATACCAAGGACCCGGTCATCGCCCGGTTTATTCAAACTCAATTGCTGCCGCATTGGATGGAAAGCAAAAACCAAGAGCTCCTTCGTCCGGACGAAGTAGATCTGGCCACAGTGTTTAACCTGCTCAACGCCAGTGCGCCGGATGCTGATTGGTCAGAGCACCGATACCAGGTAGCCGTCAATCAATTGCTCTTATCCGCGAACCTGGCGTCGAATCGGGCAAACCTGCATCAATCCGCCGAGCAACTACGCACCACCTATCTGAACACACCATCGATCAAGGAGGCGGCCTCGGCATGTGACGCAATAGAAGAAAACTTGTCCAAAGTGACCTATATCTTTACTTCCGGTAATGGTGAGCAAGTGTTGGCCCTTGAGCCCGAGCTATTCGAAAAGATCGTGTTCACTCACCACAAGGTCATCCCTTGGAATAGCGCTTACCTCTTCACGCGCAACGCTGAGACCGAGTCGTTTGAACCCGCCGATTTCGGTAACCTGAAGGAAGTCTATGCCATACAACCGTTCCTGAACGCGCGCTATGCGGCAGTTACACGGGGTGAAATCGGGAAAAATCTGGTCAGTCGCGTACTGGGCAACTCCCCCCATTCAGCCACGTTCCTGGAAGCATTTGAACGTAACACTGTCAAGAACAAGCTAGTGACTCCCCAACAACAGGATGAGCTCTACGATGCCTTTGCTGCCCATTGGCAGGTAGCCCAAGGCGATGTACATAATCCACAACACGAGTCCAGGCACTTGCGACCTGAGCACCAGGAGCAACTGTGCCAAGCCGTCGTCGGTCTCGGACTTCAAGATACCGGCCCCAATCGCGCCGCCCTGATGCTGTGCCTGTCGAGTATGTTTACACGCTACAGCTCCAGCGCTTTGTTCGGTACCGAGACTGAGTCCCCTCCCGCCGTGCGACTCTACGCGTCTGCGCTGCTGAACGAAGCCCGAACACTGGATCCTTCACTGATCGATGATGCCACAGCGAACGATTGGCAATCCCGACTCTTGGGTATCGGTAGAGCGTTCTCCTGCACGGAGATACTGAGTAGCATGATGAACACTTACATAAAAAGACAGGCTCGGACAAACAGCGAGCTTGAAGAAATGTCACTGGAACTCTATCCGGCTGCGTGGCGCTGACAGACAAGCCTTTAGTAAACACCCTGTTTTCTACAAATTTCGCTCAATGAGTCGCGAATCTCGCGACTCTCGCGCCCTGCACCGCTGCGCGGCGGTGCTGCCATCGCCGTACATTTGGAACTGCTTGCACGGAGCAGCCAAAGAGGGAGTAGCAGTGTTAGTTTCATCCCACAACACCGAACAAATTGTGTACAACTGTGATCGTTTTTATATGTTTAACAACCATAATTTCAAACAGTTTACTCACGGCGATAAGTATATCGATTACTTGGGTGCAGAAAATCTGGATGACGCTTTTATCCGTGCATCTGGCAACTTCTAATTGTCCAGTTTGTCCTTCTCGAAAACCCGCACGATTCTGGGCATCACACTGAAAATAGCCAACGCCAGCAGCGTACTGACCACGGCCGTCGCCTCCCGCCCCAGCCCGGCCGACACGCCAATGGCGGCGGTCATCCATAACCCGGCGGCGGTGGTCAGGCCTTTGACGTGGGCCTCATCGCCGTCGGCATTTTTCAGAATAGTCCCCGCGCCGAGGAAACCGATCCCGGCGATGACGCCCTGCACCACCCGGCTCATGGCGTCGGCTTGAGCACCGGACATCTGCGGCACCAGCACGAACAGTGCCGCCCCCAACGCCACCAGCATGTGGGTGCGGACCCCGGCGGCTTTGCCCTTTTGCTCGCGCTCGAAACCGAGGATGCCACCCAGCACCGCCGCCATCAGCAGGCGCACGGTAATGCGCGTCAATTGGGAAGCATCACCGATGTCGGCGAACTCCGATTGCAGCGTCACCCAGACCTCATACCACCAGGCGTTCATGCTGTTGTCCTTATGCGTGTTGTTAAAGGATGGACCGCGCCGACCATTAATCGGTTGCACCGAACGATGGCCGTCGATTGCGCCCTAAGGTTTACGTACTCGCCAAAAAAAAGGACCTCATCATGACTGTGCGCATCGAAAACGAGACCTGCTTTTTCATCACCGAAAACGGCGAAGAAATTCGCCTGTGCCCCGACGTCACCATCTTCACCGACGCCGAAAAAGCCATGTCGGCGGTAGAACTCGATGGCCAGCGTATCTACATCACTGAAGCAGAAGCGGATGCATTGACCGTAGCAGGCGCGGTGGACGGTCGCCGGCATTTGAAGGCGACGGACAGTGGTTCGGTCATTTGACTGACACTGCTCAATCACACCTGCGCAGGCGTGCCACAGGCGTTTGCGTACTGTCAGAGCAGGTGCTTCAAGTTGTCGCAGGCGGCGGATCAACGTTCATCTGATCCGCTTTTTATTGCAATACCTGAGTCTGTTATGCAAACAGATCGACGCTCATAGTGCGCTGGCCTGATGGAGGCTGATGAGCGACAGACCATGAGCGATAGAATCCCCGTCCGATTAGTTGAAAGCACCCCAGCGGTACAGACTTTTGAGCCTTCGCGTCCAAAGATGAAGGCCAAGTCCAGCGACAACCTGATCCACACCCGCAGCTTCACCGGCCTGTTCCGCACCTTGCGTTTGAGCGGAGCGGGATTTCTGTTTTTGCTGTTCTTCGGCACGGTGTGGCTGAATTGGGGCGACCGCCAGGCGGTGCTCTGGGACCTTTCCGAAAGTAAATTCCACATCTTCGGCGCGACCTTCTGGCCGCAGGACTTCATCCTGCTGTCGGCGCTGTTGATCATCGCCGCGTTCGGCCTGTTTGCGATCACCGTGTTCGCAGGCAGAGTCTGGTGCGGTTACACCTGCCCGCAGAGTTCCTGGACATGGATCTTCATGTGGTGCGAGAAGATCACCGAAGGCGAGCGCAACCAGCGAATCAAGCTCCAAGCCGCGCCCTGGGGCTTGAATAAATGGCTGCGACGCTCGGCCAAACACACGTTATGGCTGGCGATCAGCCTGTTGACCGGCCTGACCTTCGTCGGCTATTTCACCCCGATCCGGCCACTGGCCGAAGAGCTGCTGACCTGGCAAATGGGCGGCGTCAGTCTGTTCTGGGTGCTGTTCTTTACCGGCGCCACGTACATCAACGCCGGCTGGCTGCGCGAGGCGGTGTGCATGCACATGTGCCCCTATGCACGTTTCCAGAGCGTGATGCTCGACAAAGACACCCTGACCATTTCCTACGACGCGGCCCGTGGCGAAAACCGTGGCGCGCGCAAACGCGAAGTAAAGCCGGCGGAAGTCGGCCTGGGTGATTGCATCGACTGTCAGCTGTGCGTGCAGGTCTGCCCGACCGGCATCGACATCCGCGACGGCTTGCAAATGGAGTGCATCGGCTGCGCCGCGTGCATCGACGCCTGTGATTCGATCATGGACAAAATGGGCTATGCCCGTGGGCTGATCAGCTACACCTCGGAGCATCAATTGCAGGGTGGCAAGACGCACCTGCTGCGGCCACGGCTGATCGGTTACACCGCTGTGTTGCTGCTGATGATCGGTGCCCTCGCCCTCGCACTGGTAGAGCGCCCCATGGTGTCGCTGGACGTGAGCAAGGACCGTGGCCTCTTCCGGGAGAACAGTCTGGGCCAGATCGAAAACATCTACAGCCTCAAGGTCATCAACAAAACCCAGCTGCGCCAGGACTATCGTTTGAGCCTGGTGGAGGGCGACGGCTTCCAGTTGCAAGGCAAGACACAGCTGAGCCTGGCCCCCGGTGAGATTGTCGATGTGCCGCTGTCGGTGGCGATGACCACGGAACGGCCGAGCAGCAGCTCGCAGACCATCACGTTCAGGATTGTCGACAGCGATGAGCCTGAGATTTACAGCGAGGCCAAGAGCCGGTTTGTTGCGCCGATGAATCGCTGATCCCTTAGACTGCAGTGGCGCCATTCGCGAGCAGGCTCGCTCCCAAAAGGACACCGCAATACCTGTGGGAGCGAGCCTGCTCGCGAAGAAGTCACCTCGATTTTTCTGACTGAAATCAAATCCAGGCACTCGATGAAACGCTACGAAAAATTCGCCGACGACATCGCTGAACTGATCCGCTCCGGCGTCCTCGGGCCCGGCCAGCGCGTGCCATCGGTGCGCTACGCCAGTCAGACCTATGGCGTGAGCCCGTCCACGGTGTTTCAGGCCTACTACCTGCTCGAACGCCGCGGCCTGATCCGCGCCCGGCCGCGCTCCGGCTACTTCGTCAACGTGCATGCGCCGAGCCCGTTTTCGGAGCCGGTGATCAGCAGCCAGGTCAATGAATCCACTGAAGTCGACGTTAGCGAACTGGTGTTTTCGGTGCTCGACTCGATCAAGGACCCGAACACCGTCCCGTTCGGCTCGGCTTTCCCCAGCCCGATCCTGTTCCCGTTGCAGCGCCTGTCGCGCTCGCTGGCCAGCGCGACCCGGGACATGGACCCGCGCATGGTCGTCACCGACCTGTCGCCGGGCAATCCGCAGTTGCGTCGGCAAATCGCCCTGCGCTACATGGTCGGTGGGCTGATGCTGTCGATGGAGGAGCTGTTGATCACCAACGGCGCCTTGGAGGCCTTGAACCTGTGCCTGCAAGCGGTCACGCAACCCGGGGATCTGGTGGCCATTGAAGCGCCCGCGTTTTACGCCTGCCTGCAAATTCTGGAACGGCTGAAACTCAAGGCCGTGGAAATCCCGGTGCACCCTCGGGATGGCATTGACCTGGGAGTGCTGGCCCAGACGCTGGAGCGTCACCCGATCAACGTCGTTTGGTGCATGACCAGTTTCCAGAACCCGATGGGTGCAACCATGCCCGAGGCAAAGAAGCAGGCACTGGTGGAATTGCTGCGCCACCATCAAGTGCCGCTGATCGAAGACGACGTCTACGCCGAGCTGTATTACGGTCAACAGGCGCCGAAACCGGCCAAAGCGTTTGATACCGAAGGGTTGGTGATGCACTGCGGTTCGTTCGCCAAGAGCCTGGCCCCTGGTTATCGCATCGGCTGGGTCGCTGCCGGACGTTACGCGCAGAAGATCGAACGCCTGAAACTCATGACCTCACTCTGCGCCTCGATGCCGGCGCAAGCGGCCATCGCCGATTACCTGCAACACGGCGGTTACGACCGCCACCTGCGCAAACTGCGTTACGCCCTCGAAGAACAACAAAGCGCCATGCTCGCGGCCATCGCCCGCTATTTCCCGGCACAGACCCGCGTCAGCCAACCGGCCGGCGGCTACTTTTTGTGGCTGGAACTGCCCGCGCAGATGGATTCGCTGAAGCTGTTCCAGATGGCGTTGGCCCAAGGTATCAGCATCGCGCCGGGGCCGATCTTTTCGCCGACCCAGCGGTTTCGCAACTGTATTCGGTTGAATTACGGCAGCCCGTGGACCGAAGATTCGGAGAAGGCGATGGAGACGTTGGGGCGGATTGTGCGGTCGTTCTGAGGGTTTGATGTTGTCTGGTCTATTCGCGAGCAGGCTCGCTCCCACAGGTTTTGTGACCACTGAAGATCCACTGTGGGAGATTCTATGTTGCAGGGGAACCCTGCAGCCGTAAATTCGGCTGGTATTCGCTCTGGTTTTTCATGAGGGCGAATGCCACCCG